>JAISBV010000112.1 GCA_031266025.1 Eubacteriales Family XIII. Incertae Sedis bacterium | reverse complement strand
CCTTGTCCTGCTCGGCAGATGCACCGCCAAATTCGTGTAGGAGGGCGGATTTCCGTGATTGGCCATAATACGATTGACCATAATACAACAGACGAATTGGGCGCGGCCATCAAGTCCGCCCGACTGGAAAAAGGCATGACGCGCACGGAACTGGCGAAGCATTGACCGCGCTCCCGGCAGACAGGCGCGAAATTGTCCTTATGTCATATTTTTTTGACATGACGGACAGGGAAATCGCGGAACGCCTGAAACCGGCGCGGCGCACGGTAGCGTATCGCCGAACAAGCTCTTTGCGGTTGCTCAAAAATCTGATGGAAAGCGAGGATTAGCGAATGAACGGAACCAAGACTGACAACGCACGTTTGCTCCCATTCCCGGTAATTAAGGCAGCGGCAAGCGGCGACGTGGATGCAATTATCAAATTCACATAGAAACGGAGGTGTTGTTTTGGCGCGAAAAGAAACGAACACAGCCAAGCCCGACGCTCTCCCCATTATGACGGCGCGTAACTTTTTGCAAGTCCGCGCTTCTTTTTATATCGCTTTAAGGAATGTGGGCAACAATAGGGCAACATTCTATGCAAAAGAGTGAGAATAATATGGCATAAATTTTTTTGCCGGGCAACAAAATTCGGGGCGGCACGGGCAACTTGGGCAACAAAAACAAAAAGTGGGGCAACAAACGAAAGAAAAGAAAAGCCTGAAATCGTTGAAATTTCAGGCTTTGGACGGTCAGGCGCCACGCGCTGAAGCGCTGCGCCTGTCGATAAAGGCCTTCTTGCAAAAGGTGCATCCCTGAGGGCTGCACCTTTTGAGAAGCGCCATTTTGGCGGAGAGGGTGGGATTCGAACCCACGTGGGATTGCTCCCAAACTGATTTCGAGTCAGCCCCGTTATGACCACTTCGATACCTCTCCAAAGATTCGACCGAGTGTTATTCTAACATATATCGCCGTGAGTTACAATTGGTTTTTTGGCGCTCCGAATTTTTTGTACCTTTTTTATCTTTTGTAACCGGTCAAAGGCAGTACGCGGACGAAGGTATAAAAAATTCGGAGCGGCGAAATCAGCGCAAGAGCTCAATATCGATGCTTCCCGAGGGCCCCACGCCGTCCGAACCCGCGTCGGTCACAAGCTGCGCCGAAGCCGTCAGCGACTTCACAGTGGAAGAAGCACGCATTTCTATGACGCGAGCCTCATACGAATTTTCCGATTTTTGCAATTCCAACTTGCGCAGTATTTCCATGCCTTCGGTGGCTTCGAGTCCTTCAGGCAGCGAGGCGCGCACGGTCTTGCGTTTAAACTCGGGCTGTCTTAAGAAATGCCCGACGAGTTCGCGCACGCACCAATCCATAATGAAATACGCGGCGAGAGGCGGTCCCGGCATGTTGATCAGCGGAGTGCCGTCAAGCATGGCGGCGGCCATGGGTCTGCCCGGCGCCGAGGCTATCCAGTGAAACAGTTTTTCGCCCATATCAAAGATCAGGTCTGCGTTGAAGTCTTCACCGCCCTTCGAAGAGCCTCCGCAGATAAGTACGATGTCCGCATCGGCGCGCGCGGCGAGCACCGCAGCGCGCAAGGCGTCGGGCTCGTCGCGTACAATAGGCGTACAAAGAGGTTCCGCTCCCATCTCGATCAGCATGTGCTTTACCATTATGCTGTTCGAATCCACAGTGCGGCCGCGTTCAGGCGCCATTCCGCGCGGGATAAGTTCATTGCCCGTCGGTATGAATGCGACTACCGGTTTTTTGACGACCTCGACATCCGTAATCCCTCCTAACGCAAGGGCGGCAAGGTCAAATGGTCTGAGCCTTGTAAACGCCGCGACGAGCAGTTCGCCTTCTTTCACCGAGTTCCCGGACGGACGGATATTCATACCCTTCTTTACGCGATGGTCGTCTCTTAGCGATATTCCGTCTCCCGGAAGAAATTTCACATCTTCAATAGGTATGACGGCGTCAAAGCGGTCGTCAAAGTCGTCGCCCGTGTCGGCGCGCACATACTCGCGTCCGTTCTCCCACGACGACGTGTCAGGAATGCCGTCCGCGAACATTGACGAAATCACGCCTATACCGTCCATTGACGAAGCTCTCACAACAGGTTGATTATGAACGGAAAAGAAATCCCTTGCGGCAATTCTGTTCAAGGCGTCGTCTATGGGAATCGTTTCAAATTTCGGCGCCGGCTTCCATGCCGCCAATACAGAGTTCAGGGCTTCGCGTCTTGCGGGCGCTTTGCCGCTGTGAAGATCAAGCATAAAAAACTCCATTCCGCCGCCGCAAATTCCGTACATCGGCGGCTGCTGTTATTGTTATTGTTAGTCTCGTTATAATAATACCATGTATTTGCGATGTGGGGGACAATATTTTTATCTTTTTTTAGGGAATGTTTATTGTGATCATAAATACCTCACATCAGGAGGTATTTTGCGATTTATTACATGATAAGATTAGTATAAGAACTTCGAAAGGGACAAAGACTTGTCTCTCTGTACAAAACTGAAGAGCGAAAATGCAATACGCCGACAGCAAACCCGACATATTGTTTAGCTGTACATAAGGAAGGGAGTTGTCTGAAATAAAATCAAACGAATGTGTTGCAATGATTCTTGCGGGCGGTCGCGGTGAAAGGTTGGGATCGCTGACAAACGGAGTAGCAAAACCATTGGTTTTTTATGGAGGAAATTACAGAATCATTGATTTTACTTTGAGCAATTGTTATCATTCGGGGATAGGAGATATCGGCATACTTACGCAGCATTTGAGTACCGGATTGCACGCATATATCGAAGACGGAAGCGCGTGGAATCTTTCAAACCGCATATGCGTGTTGCCGGCCGAGAGAAAAAGCGCGAAATACGTTGGGACGGCGGACGCCGTGTACCGGAATTTGGATTACATCGAGCGTCTTTCGCCAAAGCATGTGCTGATACTCTCATGCGATCATATATATAAGATGAACTATAATGACCTGCTGAAGTTCCATAATAGCAGCGATGCGGATATGACCATTGCCTCTGTGGATATACCGTTTTCCGAAACATCCGGCTATGGGATTATAAGCGCGGACGGCGACGGCAGGGTAACAGGATTTCAAGAAAAGCCAAAAGAGACTCGAAGCACTCTCGCGTCTATGGGCGTATACGTTTTTAAATGGGAAACTCTGAGAAAACATATTATAGCGGATCATTATGAAAGGGAGTCCGCAAACGATTTTGGACACGATTTGATACCGATGTTGCTTACAACTCACAAAGGGGTGTTTACATATAGATTTTACGGGTACTGGCGCGATGTAGGTACGGTGGAAAGTCTTTGGAAATCCAACATGGATCTGCTGCGAGATCCACCCGAATTCTCTGTTCGGGGCGATGGTTGGGACATATACACGGCTTTCCGCCGGCGCCTGCCCGGCCGCACGGCGAGAGACACGCAGATATCGGCAAAGCACAGCATATTGTCAGGCGCGCATTCCATCAAAGGACTTGTCGAACATTCCGTAATTTCAGATTCCGTAATAATTTCGGAGGGGGCGGAGGTGGTGGAATCCGTCATCATGCCAAACGTTTACATAGGCCCCAAGACGCGCCTTTACAGAACTATTGTGGGATCTGACGCCAATATAATGAGCGGCGTAGAAATAGGATGTGACAGCGGAAGCGACAGATATATTTCGAATTCGCTTTGCGCGAGCGACGTATCGCTTATCGGACCGGGATCAAGCATATTCGAAAATGTGAAACTGCAAAAGAAATCCCATGTTCCAAGCGGTTCACTCGTCGAAACAGATAAACAACATAAATATATGAGGCTCGACTATAACGGCAATGCCAAATCCGCGCCTGTAGGCGCGTTATTATAAACGGGGCAGTGTGGGGAATGAAACGTATTTTCCCACACTGCCTAAAAGAAAATCATATGCGATAAGGTTATCGATGCCCCGAGGCTTACTTGGTGAAACATTGGGTTTTCAAATTTACAGGGGTAAAGGGATTGGAGCTCTGCGGCTCGGCGTGGCAACGTGGATTGGCCGGCGCAAGGGGGGCGACGGCCGATGGCGCAGGGTTCGTTAATTTAATATAGATAGGCGCCTGCCTTTTTCGCCGAGTAAGTTTCAGGGCGTCGATAACCTTACCGCGTCAGTATTAATTATTACGCCACGATATGAATTGTGTTAAATTTTGTGTAAAAAAGAATGTTTTAGCTTGACTGATGTTTTACACAATGTTAACATATTTGTGGCTTCAAAGGAAATACACCGTAAGCGCTCCTGAAAATTCCATTCAACCGCATGACGCTTAATGTTCGACAGTCGCTGTTTCCGAGAGCGAAGAAGCTAAAAAGCGTTTGAATTTTCGTAAGGAGTACAATGGTCAACTGCCGCATTATGCCGAAGCCGCAAAAGCTTCGGCTGTTTTGTTTTTGAGGAAATTCATATGGCAAATTCTCTGTTTGAGGACAATGCACCTAATACATTCGGCGGTCGTCTCCAATTGGAGAGACCGCAAATTTCGGCACTGTTACAGCAGAGTCTGCAATGTCAGCTTGCTACGGTTGTGGCCGGCGCCGGCTACGGCAAAACGCAGGCGGTGTACTCGTTTCTGCGATCACACGACATCCCCACTACATGGTTACAGATATCCAAGCAGGACAACCTTGTATCGCGGTTCTGGGAAAACTATACGCACTCGGTTTCAAAGGTCAACGCAAACATCGCCGTGAAGATACACGATATTGGCTTCCCCGAAACGGAAACACAGTTTAACAGATACCTGAGCGCACTTGAAGACGAAGCGACCCCGGCAAAGAAATACGCTCTCGTTTGCGACGACTTTCATCTGCTGCATAATCCGGTACTGCTTTCTTTCCTTGAACGTCTCGTAGATATACGCTTTCGCAACGCCGTAACCAACAGGATAACCATTCTGATATCCAGAACCGCTCCGGCCATCAACACTGTCAAATTGATGTCAAAGGGTCTGCTCTTTGATATTAATCAAGACGATTTGCGTTTCAGCAAGGAGGAAATCGTCGAATATTTTCGAATTTTGAACGTTAATCCGTCTCACGAAGCCCTGGATCGCATATATCACGACACGGGTGGCTGGGCATTCGCTATAAATCTGATGGGGCTTCACCTGTCGCACGCGCCTACTCAGGAAAATCAGGCCATATCTGCCATGAAGCTGAACATATTCAAACTGATAGAGAGCGAAGTGTTCTTTGCCGCGTCCGAAAAGCTGCGTGAATTTTTGATACGTCTTTCGCTCGTCGGCGACATGCCTTTCGAATTAGCCAAGCGCCTGGCAAACGACGACGAGAAGCTCGTTGAGGAGTTGGCCGGAATCGGTTCATTTATACACAATGATACATATCTTGGAGTTTTCCGTATCCATCATCTCTTCCGTGACTATCTGAAACGAAAACAGCATATGCTGTCCGAGACGGAAACACGAGAAACATATCGTACGGCCGCGCGTTGGTTCGATGAAAACGACAGAAAGATAGACGCGATGACGTATTACGAAAAAGTGAAAGACTACGACGCCATCGTTGATATCGCGTATATGTTTCCGCAGGTCATACCCCAAGATGTAGCCGCCTTTGTTCTGAACCTGTTTGACGGCGGTTTCGGCAGTCTCTTGGAGAGCAATCCCATAGCCTTCGGCCTATACTCGCGATTGCTCCTGAGCGCAGGGAGGATAGAGGAAGCCATCGCTGTCGTATTGAGTACGATAGACGATTTTGAGAAGCGCCCCGAGTCCAAGTTCAATTGCCGCGTCCTGCTCAGCGCATACAACAATCTGGGTTTTGCGCGTATGCTGCTCTGCCCCAAGAGCGGAGATTACGAATTTTGGCATTGCTTTGAAAAGGCCGATCACTATTACAATCTGGGTGCTCCTTTCGGTGAGCACAGTGTCAGGGGGCCCGTCACCAGCGTCAACATCGGCTCATACGCGTGCAGGGTAGGCAGCACAAATAAAGGCGATATGGAACGATATATCGAAAGTCTCGATATTTTGTCGCCGCACTTGACGCATTCAATGAATGGTTGCATGTACGGACAAAACGATATGGCGAGGACGGAAATCGCGTATTTCAGAGGCGAAATCAAGGAGGCGGAGAAATTCGCCCACCAAACATTCTTTAAGGCGAAGGAATACTGTCAGCGCGACATTGAAAGCAGAGCCGTCTTTTATTTGATCCGCATCGAGCTGCAGAACGGTGATTACGCGAAGATACAGAGGTATCTGAAGCAATTTGAAGCTCTTTTGGAACTCAAGGAATCACCGCTGAGCCCCGCTATATACGATCTGGCGACAGGCTGGTATCATGCTCAACTCGGCCGAAACGAACGTATAGCCGAATGGCTCAAGAACGGATTCGAAAACAGTATGAAGCCGTCCTTGATGATAGATTTTGAAACATTGGTGCGGCTCCGATGTCATTGGGCCGACAAAAAATATCATGAAATTCTGGCGTTCTTGGAAAGCCAAAATACGGACGACGCCGTTTTAATGGTAAAACTCGAATTTAAGATACTTGAAGCCGTCTGTCTCTATCGTATCAATGAAAAACCCGGCGCATTCCGGGCGTTGCGGGAAGCGTATGAGCTGTCAAGCTCCAACTCATTCGACATGATGTTTATCGAATTCGGTAACAACATGCGCACGATCAGCCGCGCGGCCATGAAAGCAGAAGGCTGCAGTATCCCGAACGAATGGCTCACTCGCATCAATAAGAAATCAGCTACGTACGCGAAAAAACTGGCGTTTGTGATCTCGGAATACAGAAAATCGAATCATCTTGGCGATGAAATACAACTGTCTATGCGTGAGATAGAGGTGTTGACGGATCTGTATCACGGTCTTTCGAGATCCGAGATCGCGGTCAACCGCGAACTGTCTATAAATACCGTAAAATCCCTGCTTCAAATCATATACGCAAAGCTCGGCGCTGAAAACAATATAGAAGTCATACGCATAGCGCTCGACATGAAGCTTATTAAGTAAGATTTGACCTATTATCTTTTTCCGGCATCATTGTCACTTTCCTGACCGTTCTTCTGTTTTATCGGTTCTTCTCGCTCCGCGCGTAGAAGAACGTGCCGGCGATCAGACAGGCCGCCGTCAGAGCGGCGATCGCGGCAAAATTTATCGCGGGATTGAACATCACCACGCTGGCGTATTCGGGGCTTCCGGCGTTGACGACCGCCCGCGCGAGATCGAGACAGTATGTCATCGGCATGAGCCGCGAAAGCACCATGAGCACACCGCTCGATTGATTGATCGGAATGATCGCTCCGGACAGGAACATCTGCGGCATCGTTATGAGCATGACCGTCATATTCGCGGCCTTTTT
>JAISBV010000108.1 GCA_031266025.1 Eubacteriales Family XIII. Incertae Sedis bacterium | reverse complement strand
AGTACGATTCTTGTAATCGCGGCGGAGAAATTAGCCGGGCTCACTTATGGTCTGCATGAGATATCGGCGCGCTTTACGGAAGACCGCACGGTCTCATTCGCGTTCGATCTGCGCGGCCCCGCGCCCGCAGCCGGCCCGGAGACCGGCCCGGCAGCCCCTGCCGAAAACGCGGTGAACGCGGCCCTCACCGCCGGCTCGGGCCTTCCGGCCGTGCCCTTCGTTATAGCCGCAGTCGCCGTCGTCCTGCTGATAGTTGCAGCACTTGTACTGCGCGCCCGCCGCTTGCGCCGCGCCGGCTGAAAGACTTTTAACAGGCAAACAACTTCGCAATGCAAACCCGGCCCAATACCCGGTCTTGACCTGATTCCCGCAGAAAAACTGTGGAAAAACCACGCAAGATATGCTATACTCGGTTTATAAGGGGTTGGAGGTATGTCTGTGGTCAATGATATGTACTCGGAAGAATTTGAAAGTGAAATTGAGATAGGAGTGCTGTCCCCGCTTGCGGATCCCGTCGTCGAGGAAATCTACAAGGATGAAGAGGTCGCGGGGCTCGCGGCGGAGAGTTTCATAAGCGCGGTGCTTGCCGAATGCGGGGAGAAGTTCGGAAACGTGATCGAGCTGACGCCGCAGAAGCGGCAAACACAGCTCGGCAATCGCAGCTGCTATATCGACGTATTCGCCAAGAGCGACACGGGAAGGATTGCCACGCAGGAAGTTCAACTATACTTTGATCCCTCCATACTTCAGCGTAATCTATTGGAAGCGGCTTACTCGTATGTCGGCGGCGCGAGAAAAGGAACGACGGCCGTTGAAATGGCATCCGAGATGCCGAACGTTTCGGCGATCAACATCTTCGGGCATATCAATAACTGCCGCAAGGAGAATAGGGAACTGCTCCAACCAATACACTGCGTATACGACAAGGCGCCTCGTGAACCGGCTTTGAAGCAGTTTGCGATTTTCAATATTCAATTGCCCTATTTTACGGAAGCGCCGGAGGATTACTCAAACCTGCTGTATCGTTGGTGTAAATTACTGTACGAAATGCACTTCAACAAAAAACTGCCAAAGGAGGTTTTCGCTATGGAACCCGAAATGAGAGAATTTGTCGAAAGCGACGCGGGCGCCGCGCAGTTTGTCGACCGTTACAGTGAAGCTACCGCAAGCCCTGTGATACGACAATCTTATCGTGACTGGGTGCTTGCCGATTTCCGCGAGCGGAGTATGCTCCAAGGCGCGAGATCGGAGGGGCGCGAGGAAGGGCGCGAGGAAGGGCGTTTGGAAATCGCAAAGAAACTTCTGAAAAATAACGTACCGATCAATAAAATTATTGAATATACCGAGCTGTCCCTTGAAAAAATCGAAACTCTCCGCAATGTATAATCGGATAAGCGAAGCCGAAAAAATTAACAAAAGACAGGAGCAATCCTGTCTTTTGATCGGCTTATAACACTTTAGTGGATTTTTTCCGGCAAAGCGATGGGTATTTTTAGTATTGTTATAATCGGGGCTTTGAGCTATTGCGTAACGACTGAATTATGTGCGATGTCCTTGATCAGTTTCATTGCATCAATAAGCAGATCGTACTTTTTCGAGTCCAATACCTTTATCGCGTAATCCGGATACGAGGTTGTCCTTGCGTAAATCGCAGATGTGTCAAAATATTTGGCGCCCGAAAACTTGAGACCTGCCCTGGTTCGTTCGAGATGATCATCGGCATCCGGCAATCCACCGGCAACGGGAGCGTAACCGTAACTTCCCATGACAAAACGCACCATCCATCCAACATTGCGTCGATTCGGCGCGTTTGAATTCTTTGCGTTGTGATCAAGCGGAAACGATTTACAATTTCCAAACCGCTCCTCAAGCTCTTTCACCACCCCCGCAAGCGCGGGCAACCCTATTTCGGACACAGAGATCATCCTGTTAACCGATTCCGGCTGTGACAAGAAATCCATCACATCTTCTGCGCCGCTTCTTTCAATTTTACTCCTATCAAAAAACTTTTCGGTTATTTCGCTCATACGATCCTCCTTTACAATCCATACGCCGATTACTGCATTACTATTATATATGACGACTTATTATGTGTCAACTATAAATTAAATATCGGCATAGACTTATTTCGGTATGTATTGCTTCCGAATACATTATCGTTTGAAGAGTTTTAAAGAAATACGTCGTTTGTATGGACGTGGAGTATATCAACGATATCTTTCCCGACTGTGACGCGGAGTTTATCGAACGATTCGCGTCTTGACGACAATAAAAAATATCAAATAATTTCAAAAATGTGACCGTTTTGTGACCGATAGGGTGTATAATATACATAGAATCCGGCAAAAAACCCGGAAACATCGAAAAATAGTTCTACAGGCGCCGGTTTTGGAGATATTTTACAGCTGGAGCTTGCCTGTTCCGGCGACTTATTCCATGTAACGTTTTTCATAAAATGTTACATGGTTCTTTTTTTGTTGAAATCTCAACGCATTTCCCTATCCGTAACACACATTTGAAAAACGTTTTTCGCATCATGACATCAATTTTCCCTTGGAATTTCAAGCCCTGTCAAGCCATGTAACATTTTATGAATTATGTTACATCAAAAAGAACAACAAAAAAGAGGCGAAGCGGCCGCATACAGCGGGCTGTCGCGAATGAGCAAAGACAGGAGCGGAAAATGAAACGCACAGATAAACGGAAACTAAACGGTTTTTTAGCGGTCGCGGGTCTAACGGTGATCTTAGCCATAATATTGGCGTTCACGGCCGAAGGTCAACAAACGGCCTTCGCGGATACGGACAGCACAGGCATACTTACCTATAATACACCTGACGCGAATAATGAAACTGCGATTACAAGTTGCGTTGCAAGCGCCACAAATGCAGAAGTGGCGACGGCCTTATATAATATAACATCCGCAGGTATAAGCATAACTGAAATTGATACGTACGCGTTTTCCGGCTGCGCTGCGCTGACATCGATCAACCTGCCGAGCACGGTAACGAAAATCGGAAGCTACGCTTTCTCCGGTTCGAATCTGAACTCCGTAACTCTGCCGCCGTCCTTGATTGAAATAGGCCCCGGAGCATTCAACGGAACGCAGATTGCCGCCCTCAGCATACCCGCGTCGGCGACGACATTCAGCAGCGGCGGCACATTTACAAGCATGAGCCACCTGACGACCGTAACATTTGAGGCGGGCAGAACGCGCATTCCCGACTACACGCTCAGAAATGCGGCGAACGTAACGAGCGTAATCATACAGAATCCCGAAACGATCACGGAAATCGGAAGTTACGCGTTTGGCGGATGCACCGCGCTGACGCTCGATATACCGAGCACGGTAGCGAAAATAGGAAGCTACGCTTTCTCCGGTTCGAATCTGAACTCCGTAACTCTGCCGCCGGCTTTGGTCGAAATGGGAATCGGTGTATTCAGCGGAACACAGATCGCATCCGTCAGTATACCTGCATCGGTAGCGATATTCGGAAATGGTACATTCGCGGGGATGAGCAACCTGACTACTGTTACATTCGAGACCGGCAGAACGAGCATTCCCGATTATGCGTTGAGCGACGCAACGAACGTAACAAAGGCGCTTATACCCAAGAGCGTAACATCTATACCGGGAAGCAATACCTTCAAGGGCTGCGACAATATGGTGCTGTACGGCTATCACGATACTTACGCGATCGAGTACGCATTGGAGAATGGCCGCGAGTACCGTGAGCTGCCCGTTATTACGACGGAAAGTCTGCCGGATGCTTATCTGTACATTCCCTATTACACGCAGATTGAATCCGGCGATGCAGGCAACAGTAATCTGCACTTTCAGGCCGTAGGTCTGCCATTGGGACTGAGCCTGTCGTCGTCGGGCGAATTGACGGGCGCGCCGCGTGCATACGGCACATTCAACGTCCGAATTTCCCTTGAGGATACCTCTGTCGAAGGAAGCGACATGTGGCCCGATATGATCGAACTTACGTTATATGTCGCGCCGCGGCCGACAGACGCCATATTGCTGAACATTGTCAACGACTATATTATCTTCGATAATATCGGCGTCGCCGATCCCGTCAGCGGGAAATACATAATAGAACGATATACGGACGAACACGGAAATGTTATCTTGCGTATCAACGCAGGCTACCCGTTCTTCGTAAGACTGTGGATCGAAGGTATTGAGCAGATACTCAACGTGGAGTACAGTGTTGGGGACGGCAGTACGCGAGTCACGATATTCGATCAGACCATTCAGAAACTGGACAACGGCGAGTACACGGCTGCCGCTGAATTCTTTGAGAACGGAGAGCACAAGGTCGTCGCACAGAACTTCGAAATTAAATGGAAGCAGCGCGAGGATCCGGATAACGCCGGCGGCGAACAGACGCCCGGTACCGGCGATCCTACGCCCGACAATTCGAATAACGGCGTTTCGAGCGGTTCCGGCGCGCAAACGTCGCCGACCGAAACACTGCCTGCCGAAGCTCCTTCCGCTCCCGCTTGGGATAACCCCTTCGGCGACGTCAGCGAAAGCGACTGGTTCTATGAAGACGTCTTATACGCAGTCGAGAACGAACTGATGAACGGAACGTCCGCAACCTCGTTCAGCCCGCAGACGCCCATGACGCGCGGCATGATCATAACGGTGCTCGGCAGA
>JAISBV010000091.1 GCA_031266025.1 Eubacteriales Family XIII. Incertae Sedis bacterium | reverse complement strand
GAAACGGAGATACAGGCCGCGATATCCGAGCTCGTACACGGCCGAACGGTCGTCGTGATCGCCCATCGCCTGCGCACGGTAATGGGCGCGGACAAGATAGCGGTTCTCGAAAACGGCCGCTTGGTCGAGGAAGGGAGCGGGGATGAATTGCTCGCCAAGGACGGCCTGTTCGCGCGCATGCACAGGATACAGCAGGAGAGTCTGGGATGGTCGGCCGGGGCGTGACAGTTAAGTCGTAACTGAAAAAGCCCGCCGGGCTATGCCGCCGGGCTTTTCTTTAAACGCCGGGCGCGTCTAAAACCATCGGTTCCTGTCCGCGCGTCTCCTGCTCCTTTCGAAGTACAGCAGACCCGCTAATATAATGAGCCAAGCGAAGGATATAAGCCACATCATCTGCTCGCTTCTCTCAATGAGACCCCTTCCCGTCTGCGGCAGAGCGCCCGCAAGCGGCGGGTATTCGTCGAATATCCTGTCGCCGCTGTCGGGGTCGTAACGCCATTCGCCGAGCGGTCCGCCGTTCTCGTCAAGCTCTATATACGAGCCGTCTCCGCCCGGAATAATGCTGTGACCGGGTGTGCTCGGGTCGGGTGAACCACCGCCGTTATTGTTGTCGTTGCCGCCCCCGCCGTTATTATCGTCGTCATCGTCGTCCCCGCCGCCGTTGTTATTGTCATCGTCATCGTCGTTGTTATTGTCGTCATCGTCATCGTCGTCGCCGTCCCCGTCGTTTCCGCCGGGATTAGTGCCGCCTCCGCCGCCCGGGCCGTTGATCACGCCGGGGTCTTCAACGACAGAGGACGGGCCGTCCGGGCCGTCGGGATCGGGATTCGAAGGATCGTACACGTCCGTCGCGTAGTTGATAAGCACGCGCCCTATGTTCTTAAAATCAAGGCGCTTGCTCGCGTACTCCGTCTTGACCTTCGCCTTAACAGTCATAACGACGGTCGCGCCTTCGAGAGCCTTACGCGCTGCGGCGACGTTCAAGTCCCCGAAATCGTGACTTACGATGTTATTGCCGTAGCTCGTGTTCAAGGCTGTGATCGCGACAGAATTGCCGTTCACCGCCACGCCCACGGTCTCCGTGACCGTACCGTCCAATTCAAGCTCGGCAGGCAGTATATCCTGCACGATCAGGCGTATATATCCGTCCGTATTCGCGGGCATAATGAAGGACATCCTGTACGTGATCTTGCTCGTATAGGTAGGGAAATACGTTATGCTGCTTTGGGAGACTTTTTCCGGCAAATCCTTTCCGTCGTACGATACGGCCTGCTTGGCAAGATTCGATATATCATCGGGCGGCGGCGGAGGAGGAACGTCCCCCTCGTCTTCCGTGCCGTCTGACGGGCCGTCCGGGCCGTCGGGATCCAAGGGATCGCCGGGATCGTACGGATCCGACGGATCGACGTTCACAAGCACTCGCCCCTTGTTTACAAGATGAAGACCGATATTCGCGTACTGCCCGTCTACATTCGTCTTTACCGTCATAACCACGTCCGCGCCCGCAAGCTCGGACAGGCGCGCCGGCGTCATGGGGCCCAAGTCATGGCTTATGACATTGTTCTCATACGTCGTATTGGCGGCGGTGATCGTAACGGGGCTTCCGTTCACCGTCACGCCCACGGCCTCCGTGACCGTACCGTCCAAACTCAGTTGGAAGGGCAGTATATCCTGCACGGTCACGCTCTTGTAGCCGGCCGTATTGTCCGGCATGCTGAATGATATTTTGTATGTGATCTTCTCCGTATATGCCGGAAAATTCGTCACGCTGCCCGGCGCCTTTATCGGAAGATCCGTTCCGTCCGCCGACACGGCTTGCTTTGTCAAATCTTCGATCTCATCCGGATATTCGATATCGACGTCGGGCGAATCGGGATCCGTCGAGTCTCCGCCGTCAGGATCGCTCGGGTTGAACAGCAGCCGGCCCGTATTCACGATCTCGCCTCCGTTGAAGTTCGGATCAACGGACGTCCTGACCGTCATCGTGACCTGCTTGCCTTCGTTCGCCTTCCATGGGGTAGTAGGAGCGAATGTGTAGCGCAGGGTTTTCCCGTCTTGCGACAGCGTGAGCGTTCCCGCGGGGTTCGGAGCGGCATTGTTCAGCCTTACCGTCACGGCGACAGCGGGCGTCCCGTCAAGACTTAACTCTTCGGGCAGCACATCCTCTATCACGACCTCGCGCCAACCGCGAATGTCCGCGGGCACGGTGAACGAAAGCCTGAACGTCAGCTTGTCCGTTCCCGCGGGATACACGGCCGCGTCAACGAAGTTGCTCGGGCTGCCGGGTTGAGCCACCTGCTTCGCGAAGTCCGAATCGTCAGTATTGGGGCGATCCTTCCAGATCGCGTACAGCGTGATCCCGTTGTTCCCCGAGTTGTACACCTGCTGAGGATCGTCGGGGAATATCGCGTATGGATCCAAAGACCAACCGAGGAATTCCCTGTTGTCCGGGCCGATGCCGTTGTCGTTCGTAAAGTTCAGGGATATCGGCGAAGCCGGGTGGAAGTTTATGTTCTTCGGCGCCTGCTGATCCTTCGTCTGATTCGGGTAAGAGCCGCCCATCGACGGATCCAAGTTGGAGTTGTATATTATATCGACCAAATCCGCCTGCGCGGCGTACTGCGCCGTAAGCTCCGCGTCGCCGTTTATCTCTATCACAGAGCCCGGAAGGTAGAGGTCGCTGCCTATTATGTTGTACATATGAAGAGCCCAGCCCACGAATACCTTGCCGGTGGGAGGAATCAATCCTCCTTTGTTCAGCAGCAGCACCTTTACGCCCTTGTTGAACGTGCCGGGCTGCACAGGCGGCGTGCCCGTGCCCTCTCCCTCATGATATATCACAGTAAAGTCGCTTTCCTTCCATTTGGCGTAGATCAGAAGCACGGGTATTTTGGCGCCCAAAGGATAGTCGTCATACTCGCCCTCGTTTACAGTCTCTCCGTAATCCGTAAGATCATAGCTGCCAAAGCCGTGATACTCGTCGGATACAGGGCTGTATACCGTCATCTCAAATGGGTAGGCGGTCTCGTGCCTTGTGGAGAAATATGCTTGGCGGTAAAACCAGCCGAGGAACGTGCCCTTACCTTGGACAATGGCGCCGCTTTGATAGTATACGGGAATTATGACCTGATCGCCGTTCTTGACGCCCTGTTTTCCAAGCAGTGTCGCGTCTGTTCCGCCGAATGTCTCGGGCAGACCGTCATAAAACTCAACGGTATTGTCGAGACTCTCCCATCTCGCGTACAGCGCGCCCGGTCCCGCCGGCATGGTATAGTTGATCGCAGTGATCATTTCGTTCGTGACGGGATCCCTGTAAGGGCCGTAGTTCGGCGCCTTGTTGCGGTAGTCGGGGTCTGTGTACCAGCCGAGGAAGCGGTAGCCCTCCCTTGTGATCTGCCCGGGCAGCGGTGTAAAGTTAAGCAGACCCGTGGTGGGGTATGTGCTTGATATTGCTCTGCCGCCAAGCGGCCGGCCGTACTGCAGGCCGTGGCTTTGCACTGACTCGTCAGTATCGCGCGTACCTATATCCGACCCGTCAGACTGCGCCGTGATAATAATCTGGTTGCCGTCAAGCGATCGCTGTATTATCTGGCCGTAGGCGTTTCGTGTGCCGTATTCGCCGTTTACCGTCGGTATCGTCATGCCGCCGAGTTCGCCCGTCATGGTGCCGCCGTCCAAGAAATACGTCATACGGTAGCGTTGACGCAGACGGAAACTGGCAACATAGTATTCATTTCCCGATATATAGCTTGTCGCGTCGGTCGGGTCGGTTCTGGTAAAGCCCGGCGCTGCGGTTAAGTTGGTAAAGTCCGTAGGTATCGCGCCTGAAAATACCGGCCCGGCCGGCCAGACGTTGTCGTTCGCTGTTGTGCGCAGACTATATCCGTTTCTTAGTTGGTCTTTCGGCCAGCGCGCGTCGCCCGACGGATCTGTGTTTACGGTATAGGTTCCGGTAACGGCGTTATATGCCTCTGTATCCACGCCTGAACCGATTGACGATCTTGGATGCGCCGAGGTGATTTGGGCGGGAAACGCGGCTTTGCGCACAAAGAGGTCGGTGTTGTCCACCAACTGTATAATGGGCGAAGCCGCCGTCAGCGTCTGCGTTTTCCAGTAATCAACTTCTTCGTCAAAGAGTTCTGTCGATGAGGCGCTGTGTATAAAAATCCTGTCGCCGGTAAAGGTGATTCTCCATCCGCCGCTGTTGCTGCCGATGTCCTTGGTCGGTACGCCGGGGAGCTTCGTTCCGGAGTCTATATCGGCATTTGAGGGCCGGTTTTGCGCCACGCCCGCCGGATTGTTTAGCCCGCAGAGGTATGTCATATCGAAGGTGTATCGGTTGTACCATATGGTATGACCGCCGTAAGGCCCGGACCAGCCGGCTTGTATCCACGCAGAGAGCGGATTGTCGCTGCTGTCGGTGATATCAAAGGTGGCGTATCGCAAACCGGGATAGGGATTGTCCAATTGGTTTGAATCGATCCACTCATAGATCGGGCACAGATTTTCTATATATAATCCGTGTTTGACGCTGTATAGGGTGTATTTATTATCGGGTATATAGCTGGTATATACGGACTCGCCGGTATTCAACTTATCCTTATTGTTGTATGTTCCTGCTTGGTATACGTTCGGCGCCCTCATAGTTGCCCTGAAGTTCCCGCTGTTGTAAGAGTTCACCATATGGAATTCAATATCGTACAGTTGTCTCGTGCAGTAGACGTTTACGATAGTGGCGCCCGAGCCGCCTATAACGATATTTTGATCGCTGAAATTGTATTCCGCATACCAAAGGCTTGAATTTGTCTTGTCAGCTTCCGCGCTGTGTATTCTGCTGTTCGCGTAGGCTTGCGTAATATTCGCCAACGTACCGGCTTCGCCCTGTTCCACTTCATGGAAGGCGTAGGCATAGTTGTCCTTATTGAAACGCTCCGAGTCAATAGCCATTGTATCCACGGGTATATTCGCTTTCTCGAGCCAGTACATCACAGTGTAGTTTACCTGCTTGCCTTTCCATTTGGCCCACAGCGTTATATCGCCTGTTATGGGCGTCGTGAATACATAGTTCGGGCCGTCCGCAGCGCCGAGACGCCAGCCGCTTGTAACGCCCGCGTCGTCGTCAAAGTCGTAGCCCGTGCGGGACGGATTTGCCGGCTTTACGGCGGCTTGCCCGTGCCGCACAAGCTGCGGCGCTATGGGCGTGCCCTGCGTCGTGAAGTACACATAATAGCCCGTGTAGATTACGGGTTCGAGATAGATGCTGCCCATAAGAGACTGTCCGAATGTATAAAGGGATGTCGGATTTGAAATCTTGCCGTTCTGTCCCGTCTGCCAAGGATCGCCGCCTTGGAGATACCATTGTTCAGCGAATATCTCGCGGTCGGACAGGCTCTTCTTTACCTCCGCTATGGACTTTACATTCACGTCGCCCGGATCTTCGATACCGTCTCCGTTCGCGTCGCTTGGTACTGTCGTGTTTGTGCCCGTCCACACCTTTTGCGAGTCCACGATCGTGCCCTTGCCGTCCGTAAAGTAGATCATATAAGCGGGGTCGTACTTAGGGTACAGCCACAGGTCGTTGTTTACCTCGTCCGTGTCGAAATTCCACGCCGTATCGGTTTGGTCGGATTCCGCAGGCCCGGCAGCTACGTACCAACCCTTGAATGCGTAGCCGTCCTTGCTCAAAAGCACGGGATCGGAATCATACGTCGGCGGGTTTATCGTCCTCGATATCGCGGTTTTCGTCACGTATTCCGTATGAAAGTCCGTTCCGGTGAGATTGTAGTCGTCTTTGATAAAGTGGACGATATACGAGTCGTCAAGGCTCAAGGGCCCGAACAGGGCCGACATGGCAAGCAGACCCGATTCCTCCTCGTCGTCCTTTTGCTCGTCGTCCTGTTGTTCGTCGCCCTGCACATCGTCACCCGGTTGTTCATTGCCGGTCTGCCCGCCGCCCTGTTGTATGCCGTCCGCCGCGTCTTCATATCGGGCCGTCAGGTTGAAGACGCCGTCGTCGGTCGCGAAGCCGGCTGCCCACAGCCCGAGCTCCATGTCGAAAGCAAAGCGCGAGTCATTATCCTCGCCGTAGTACCAGCCGAGGAATAGGCGCGCGTCCGTGTCTGTGTCCGAACTGTCGTCCTGATCGGGGGATTCGCCGGGTTCGCCTGAATCGGCGCCGGGCGTTTTCGGATCGGGCGGTGGCGCCGCCTTTCCGCCTATAGCAACGGTTTGACGCGCGTAGGCGCTATCCGTCAGCTCCGCGCCCGTCTCGTCCAGAAAGACGACCGTATATTCCGTGTATGAAAGCGTGTCCCCGTCCCCTTCGCCCGGTATGCCGGGCGCTCCTTCGCCCTCCTCCGAGACGTGCGCGCCTTCTTCGCCGCTCCCGCCTTCTTCGTCCGCGAACGAAGGATAGGCTATAAACGCTATGCCCACGCTCAACAAAAGCGCCGCGGCAAACGTCAGCGCCCATTTTCTTTGTATCAAAAATTGTCTCATGTCATTCACTGCATTTCCTCCTTTTTCCTTGTGGAAAAAAATTTAATATCGACCTGCGGCAAAGCATAACCGCAAAGCAAATCGGCGAATATTGTTTAGCGGCACTCAGCGGGATATTGTACCCGCCGCTTACAGAACGGGGAACTGACGCCGTCGTTCAAGCAAAAACAGTACAAGGTAACATTTTATTTCTTTTGTTGCGTTCGTATCTCAATGGTCGTTTGATTTGCGCGGTTTCGCGGGCATCACAAATAAAAGTCACCGAACGAAACAAATCAAGAAGAAATTGCCCGAACTGTAATTGACAAGGGATTTCAACGATGCTATACTTATGCCATATAGTATCAAAAGAAATAAAATGTTACCTTCCTTCGTTTTCGGGTGTTTCCGGACGCGGCATATGCCGGTATACTGTCAATACCGCTTACTGCCATACCGCTTACTGCCACAGAAAAACAAGGGGGGATTTTTTATGTCAAGCGAACCGATACGCGATAAAAAAAAGCTGCGTCAGTTAGCCGATTACTGGCTGAAACGCGGCAATTTGCGCAACTATGTTTTGATTATATTGGGTGTGTGCACGGCTCTGAGAATCAGCGATCTCCTGCGTCTCACTTGGGAGGACGTATATGACGGGACTTCGGGGGTTTTCAGGACGCGCTTGACCGTTAAAGAAAAAAAGACGGGCAAACTGAAGACCGTCGCCCTGAATCCGCAGGCTGTAAGGGCGTTGCGTCTCTATTTCCCGCGCCGGAAGGGCGAGTTTATTTTTGCCGGAAATCGCAGAGGAGGAAACGCCATCAGCCGTGTGCAGGCGTGGCGTCTCATAAAGGAAGCGGCTGCGGCCATAGGTCTCGCGGGCCGCATTTCATGCCACAGTCTGCGCAAGACATTCGGATATTTCGCCTACAAGGCCGGCGTATTGCCCGTGATGCTGATGGATATATACAACCACTCCTCTTTTGAGATCACGAGACGTTATCTTGGCATATCGCAGGACGACAGGGACAGGGTCTACATGGGCATGGCGTTTTTTTGAACATTGACTTGAGAGAAGTAACAAGCCCGGAATATAGATAAGCGTCTAATCAAAATCGGACGAAACAGTCAATATCAATTTAAAAGCAGTACAATACACAACCAAGCACCTTGATATCGGACGAAGTTTTCAGCGGCGCCGCCCTCACTTGCCCTCAAGCCACATATTAAGCAGCTTGTCGAACGCGGGCGCTGTCATGAGCTCCCGCCAATTTTCAACGACGTACAGGACGTTCCCGCTGTCGCCTGTCGTTTTTTCCGCGCGCGACTTGCGAAGATTTGCCGTAAGGCCGAAACCCAACTCGGCTCGCATATCGCCGGGCGCGTCCTCGGGCGAGCGGAAGCGCAGCGTCATATAGCGGTAATTGAAGTCCGCCGCGATCTCGCCGTTTTTCGCGTTTTCGAGCGGGCGATTTATCGTTATGCGGGGCAATTTCCG
>JAISBV010000089.1 GCA_031266025.1 Eubacteriales Family XIII. Incertae Sedis bacterium | reverse complement strand
ATCATAGGCGAGGTTGTGCTGATGTCGGACGCGCAATTTACGGAAATATACGGCGACGTACCGCCCATGCAGGTGAATATCGACGTCGAGCCGGACAGTCTCGAAGATTTTGAGGCTTGGCTCACGGGTTATACGGAAAACGAGGCGCCGAACCTGTCGTTCGTATCGCGCAACACGCTGAAAGGCGAGTTTGAGGGACTGCGGAACATGTACCTCGGCGTCGGCGGAACTCTGGCCTTCGTGCTCGCGCTGATCGGCGTATTGAACTTTGTGAACACAATGACGGCGTCGATATACGCCCGCCGCCGCGAGTTCGCCATGCTGCAGAGCGTAGGCATGACGGGCGGACAGATGAAGCGAACGCTGATATTCGAGGGCGCCCAGTACATCGCGCTGACGCTGATCTTCACGCTTACGGCCGGCGCGGGGATCGGCCTTATGATTACGCGGGTGATCGCGGGGCAGACGTGGCTGTTCAAGGAAAGCTTCACGGTGCTGCCGTCTGTCATTTGCGCGATTCCGCTGTTCGCGATCTGCGCCGTCGCGCCGCTCGCATGCTACAAAAAATTGGCGAGAGAGAGCTTGATTGAGCGGCTGCGGGTTGAGTGAACCGTGATATTTAGGCGTGAGTCTCTTGACAGAAACGAATAAAACCGGCATAATGAGTAAGTGACGGAGGGTCGGATATGAATATTGAGGTGCGCTTTTTTTCCCGTTCGGGAAACACGAAAAAAGTCGCGGAAGCCGTGGCGAATGCGGTGGGCGCGGAGGCGAAGGACTGTTCAGAACCGCTTACGGAGCCCGTCGATTTGCTCTTTCTGGGCGGTTCCGTGTACGGAGGCGGCTTGGACGGCAATCTGAAGCAATTTATAGAGCAGCTCGACGCGTCAACTGTAAAACGCGCCGCCGTTTTCAGCACTTCGGCCATCGTCAAGACGCCCGAAAAGGAAGCGGAAGGGCTTCTGCGAGACAGGGGTATACCCGTATCGAGCCACAGCTTTCACTGTCGCGGCTCATTTCTGATAATGCACAAGGGGCGTCCTAATGACGAAGATTTGAGCGGGGCCGCAGCTTTTGCCGTTTCGGCGGCGGATGAAGCAAAGCTTTCCGCAGACGGTTGATCACGTTTCGGGCGGGCGCGGTGTGAAAGCTCACCCGCCGAGCAGTTCACCGCTGCGAACATTGAGTTCGATCACAGAGCCGCGCGGGATTTTCAGCATCCACGCGTCAAGTGGCGCTATGCCCGAAAACGCCGCCAATATCACCCTGATCACGCCGATATGCGCCGCCGCGACTATCTCGTGCGCGCCGGGCAGCGTGTCCCTCAGCCATTTTTCCGCGCGATAGCGCAGGTCGTAGTAGTTTTCTCCTTCGTGTCCTATTTTCCACGTCAGTATATTTTCGCCGCGCCGCGCGTACTCGTCGGGGCAGCTTTCTTTTATTTCACGAATGAAGCGCCCTTCCCAATCTCCAAGGTGTATCTCGCGGAGTCTCGCGTCGCGCGCTATGGAGGGAACAAGCCCGTTTTTACTCGCTCCGAGCGCTTTGGCTATGATCTCGGCGGTTTCCGACGCTCTCACGAGATCGCTTGTATAGACGACGTTCGCTTCCGCCCCGCGCTCTGACAGCTTCTTCCCGGCGGCGGCGGCCTGTTCGCGGCCTTTGTCCGAAAGGGGAACGTCGGTTTGTCCGAGAAATATCTTTTCGGCGTGTTCTCTTGTTTCCCCGTGGCGGATCAGGAATATTCTGCCCGTGAAAAGCCTTATAGCGGCCCGCGCGTCAAGAATGGCGTCCGGCGCGGAAACACGCGCGCAGTATGCCTTGATCTCTTCATATCCCGCGGGGCTGTCCATGTCGAGCACCACGCCTTCGTCGTCCGTTTCGACGCGTATCATGTCGCCGTGTCCGGCCGTCACGGCTTTGAGTCCGCCGTCTCCGCCGTGCGCTGTTATTTCGGGAACTGCCTCGGCCGGTATCAGCAGGGGATGGCCCTTCTTGCCGCGATAGCACGGAACAATGAAACGCCCCGGATTTTTCATGTGAGCGTCAAGCAGTGATCTTATCGCGGATACGGACGCCAACGGGCAGTCCACGGGCAGAAGCAGAAAAGCCGAAACGCTCCCACACGCAAGCGAGAGCGCTTTTTCGAGTCCGGTCTTTACAGATGTGAACATGCCGTCCGCGAATCGCTCGTTGAACGCTTCGACGGCGCCTTTCGCGCGTATCAAGTCCGCAAGTCTCTCTCGCTCATGCCCCGTCACGAACACGATCTCCGACACTCCGGCCTCTCTCAGCGCGTCCGCTTGGCGCGCCGCCGCAGGTTTTCCTCCCACGTCGAGCAAGGCTTTGAATTCGCCCATACGGGAGGAATAACCCGCAGCCAATATCACGCCGACCGACGTCTTCATACGATCACGCCCGCTTTCATATGGATCCTGTGATCGCCGAACATACGGCCTTCGGCGTCATTGTGCGTGATCAGTATGGTCGGTATTTGAAAGCGCTCCTTGAACTGTCCGAATTCGCTGTAGATTATAGCCTTTGTTTCTTCGTCAAGGGCGGAAAAGGGCTCGTCCAGAAGTAAAAGCTTGGGTTTTGTGACTATGGCCCTTGACAGGGCCGCCCTCTGTTTTTCGCCGCCCGATATTGTGGCGGGGAGTTTTTTGCGAAGCCCCGCTATGCCGAATATCTCCATTATGTAATCGGCGTAGTCGAGCATTTCCTTTCTCAGGGCGCGATTCTTGTATTCCGGCTTGTTGCGTATGCCGTAGAGTACGTTTTGTTCAACGGTCATGTTCGGAAACAGCGCGTAGCTCTGAAAGAGGTAGCCGAGACCTCGTGCGCGCGCGGGTTTGTCTATCTGCGCGGCCTTGCCTGCGCTTTCCGCGTCGCGTTTGAACACGACGTCGCCGTCTATCTCTATGACGCCCGACTCCGGAGCGCGCAGACCCGCAATGCAGTGCAAGAGCGTGGTTTTGCCCGCGCCCGACTCGCCCCGCACAACGAGCACGCCGTTATCGAAGCCGCAGCGCACGTCCAATGTGAACGGATCCAATTTTTTTATAATATGGAAATCTATTTTACTCATTGCAACTCCGCGCCTGTTCCGCTTGTACCGGCTGCCTTTGGCCGGTGGAATCATTCCTCTAATGGTAGTAATTTTTCTTCTTGAGCCACGCGTTCAGTCCGAATATCAGCGCGAAGCTGAATATCGTCATAATGAGAACGAGCGTGTTGGCCGTTTCCGTCCGTCCCGCTTCCACAGCGAAGTATATGGCCGTGGGTATGGTCTGCGTCTTGCCCGGAATATTGCCCGCTATCATAAGCGTGGCGCCGAACTCGCCGAGAGCCCGCGCGAACGCCAAAGCCACGCCGCTTATAACGCCCGGCCAGGCGAGAGGGAATGTTACGGTGCGAAATATCCTCCATTCGCTGCTTCCGAGCGTCCTCGCAGCCTGTTCGTATATAGGATCCGCCGAAACAAACGCCGCTTTCACATTCTGGTACATCAGGGGCAGCGATACGACGCACGCGGCTATTACCGCGCCCACCCACGTAAAGACGACCTGCACGCCGAAATGCTCGAGCAGGAACGAGCCTATGGGCCCGCGCTTGCCGAACGCGACCAACAGCAGATAGCCCATCACCGAGGGCGGCAGTATCATCGGCATGATCAGCACGGTTTCCCAGATGTTCTTGCCGGGAATATTTTTCTTATTGATGATATACGCGAAAAAATTTCCAAGCAGAAATGAAAATATCGTCGCGACGCTCGCTATCTTCAAAGACAGCACGATGGGACTGAAATTCATGACGCCGTCCTATCGGCGACATCCGAAAACCCCTTAACGCTCCGGTCGGCGCAATGGGGTTTTCGGAGGCCGTCTTGTCGTTAAATCACTGTAAACCCGTATTTTTCAAAGACGCCCGCGGCGTAATCCGATTGCAGATAATCGTAGAACGCCTGCGCGGCAGTCTCGTTCCCCGAACCCGCGATCAGGGCGGCGGGATAGACGATGGGGCTGTGACTGTCTTCGGGCAGATCCGTCACTATGACGCCCGTCGTCAGCATGGCCGCGTCTGAGCGATACACGAAGCCGCAGTCGGCGTTGCCCGTATCGACGTACTCAAGCACCTGACGGACGTCCTTGGCGAATATCATCTTAGCCTGAAGCTCGTCCCACACGCCGAGCGATTCGAGCGTCTGCTTCGCGTAATTGCCCGCGGGTACGGTTTCGGGCTCGCCGACCGCTATGCTTGCGATATCCGCGCCCGTCAGACTTTCGACTGTAACGACGCCGGCTTTTTCCGCAGCCGCTATCAGCGTCAGCGCGTTGCCCAACATGTCTTTGCGCGATTCCGGCACGATCAGATTTTCATCCGCGAGCCCGTCCATGTGGCCCTTCGACGCCGAAATGAACATATCGCAGGGCGCGCCTTCCAATATTTGCTTCTGGAGCGTTCCCGACGCGGCAAAATTGAAGTTTATAACATCATTGCTGTCTTTTTGGTACTCCGCGTATATCTCCTCGAGCGCGTCCGTAAGGCTTGCCGCTGCGGAAATATTAAGCTCCGCGCCGACCGCCGCTTCTTCTTGGGTTTCGTTCGCCGCCGCATCATCGCCGCTTACGGCCGAGTCGCCGGCCGAGTCGCCGCAGGCCGAAAAACCCAATGTCAGCAAGGCGATCAGAATCGCCAACCACAATAACTTACCTGTCTTTTTCATTTACTTTTTCCTCCTCCATAATTATGCTTCGGGCGTGTTTTTCTACATCGCCACCTGCGTATTGTATCACGAACGCGAAGAAAAGTATGTTGCTTTGGCAACTTTTGAAAAATATTTATTTCCCTTAAAAGTAAATATTATTCAGCCGTTTCGGCGCCGTTCCGGCCGAGTTGACGTGCTTCAAATGTAACGAAAAACGCCTATTAAATATACACCTTTTTTGATATAATTACAGCAACGCCGCTCAACGGTATATTCGGCGGTAACGCAGGCGGAAACAAACAACGCCAATATTGACGGAGAGGGAGAGAAAATGGAAGCGACGGAGATCATACAATTTATCAGCGACGCGGAAAAGAAAACGCCGGTCAGGGTGTTTCTTAAAGAAAAAAATGAAATACGCTTTGAAAACTGCCGGGTTTTCGGCGTCGGAGACAAAATCGTGTTCGGGGATTGGCGCGACGTGAAAAAAGCGCTTGACGCGCAGAGCGGCGATATCGCGGATATCGTAATCGAAAACGATTGCAGAAACTCGGCCATACCTCTGCTTGATACGAAGGACGTCAAGGCGCGCATAGAGCCCGGCGCCGTCATACGCGACATGGCGGAGATAGGCGAAGGCGCCGTTATTATGATGGGCGCCGTCGTCAATATAGGCGCCGTCGTCGGCGCGGGAACTATGATAGACATGGGCGCCGTATTGGGCGGACGCGCGACCGTTGGAAAAAACTGCCATATAGGCGCGAACGCGGTGTTAGCCGGCGTGATCGAACCGCCGAGCGCGAAGCCTGTCATAATAGAGGATAATGTGCTTGTCGGCGCGAACGCGGTGGTACTCGAAGGGGTTCGCGTGGGCAGGGGCGCGGTCGTGGCGGCGGGCGCCGTTGTGATCGAAGATGTACCTGCCGAAACGGTCGTGGCCGGTATACCCGCGCGCGCGATAAAGAACGTGAAAGATACGGCGGAAGCTAAGATAGAATTAGTACAGGCGCTGCGGGAATTGTAATGTAACGGCGGACGACCGGCGGGCGGTTCAAAAAATGACTTTCGTTTCGCTCTGTATCTATGATATACTGTTATCGAAACCGCCGCCCGTAAAACGCGGCGGGAAGAGGATTTTTTCATGGGTATTTTTGCGGCGGCCCGAGGGCCGCGACGGAGGCGTGCATGGAAAGACCAAGCTGGGACGAATATTTTATGGAAATGGCTCAAATCACCGCGAAACGCTCAACGTGCCTGAGACGGCATGTGGGCGCGGTGATCGTGCAGTCCAAGCATATCATGGCGGCAGGTTACAACGGGGTTCCAAAGGGGATCAAACACTGCGACGAGCGTGGCGGCTGCTACCGCGACAAGATAGGCGTACCGTCGGGAGAGCGGCATGAGCTGTGTTTGGGGCTTCACGCGGAGCAAAACGCCATCATACAGGCGGCGGCGCTCGGGCAGAGTATAGAGGGGGCCGCGATGTACATCACGCATCAGCCCTGTACTATATGCGCAAAGATGATCATAAACGCCGGCATCAAGAAAATCATTGTCAAAGAAGGCTATCCCGATCAGCTTGCGGTCGATATTCTGGCCGAAGCCGGTCTCAAGATCATAATGGTGGAATCTTAGGTAGGGTCTGTCGGAGGCATTGCATGACCTATTCCATATCAATAGTCATTTCTTTTCTGGTCGCCTTTGCGCTTGCGTTCGCGCTGACCCCGGCGGCCATAAAGATCGCGCCCAAGATAGGCGCGATCGACATGCCAAAGGATGATCGCAGAATGCACGCGAAACCCATGCCGCGCTTCGGAGGCATGGGGATATTTATTGGCGTTACGGCGGCTCTCGTGATCGCCGCTCTTTTTCTGCTGCCCGCCTTGCCTGATCATTTCCGGGATGATCGGATTTCAAAGCTTACGGGTTTGATCATAGGCGGCGCGCTGATCTACGCGGTGGGGGTTGCCGACGACATTTGGGGCATGCCCGCGAAAATGAAATTCCTGCTTCAGATTGTCTGCGCCTGCGTCGTATGCTTCTTCGGCGTACGCATCACATTTTTCACGAATCTGTTTGACGGCGGACAGGCTTACATAGGAAGCATACTTAGTTTTCTGATCACTGTCGTCTGGATCGTCGGTATCACAAATACGATCAATCTTATAGACGGTCTCGACGGTTTGGCTGCGGGCGTCGCCGCCATCGCTTCGATTTCCATAGCCTATACGGCTTTTATCAGCGAGGGCATGTATACGGCCACTGTTATTATGACGGCCGTTGCGGGCGGCGCGCTCGGTTTTCTGCCGTTCAATTTCCATCCTGCCCGCATATTTATGGGCGACGGCGGCGCGCTGTTTCTGGGCTTCATGCTGGCGTCGATATCCATAATAGGCCCCGTGAAGAGCGCTACCGTGATAGCCACTATCATTCCCGCGCTCGTTCTGGGCTTGCCTATATTCGATACAGCCTTTGCGATACTCCGCAGATTGGCAGGCGGCAGACCCATCATGGAGGCGGATAAAGGTCATTTGCACCACAGGCTTATGGCGGCCGGTATGGGGCAGAGACGATCCGTGTTGACGCTTTACGGCGTGAGCGGCGTGATGGGCGTAACCGCCGTCATGTTCAGCCGCAGTCTTTTGTTGGAGGCCGCCGCGCTGTTTTTGATCGCCGTTATGTTTATTTATATATTTGTTTCGGATACGAGAGTTTCCTATACCAAGGCGCGCGGCGTCAACGCGCGGCATGAGGAAAAGCGCGGACGCGCGAGGGAAGACAAGGACGGTTCGGCGAAATGAGGCGCGGCATGAAGGTGATGACCGTGTTCGGGACGCGTCCCGAAGCTGTCAAGATGGCGCCGCTCGTGCGGCTGCTGAATGAGGATCCGGATATAAAATCGGTGCTGTGCGTCACAGCGCAGCACCGCGAGATGCTTGACGGCGTGCTTGAGCTTTTCGAGTTGAAGCCCGATTACGATTTGAATATTATGAAGCCCAATCAAAGCATAGGGGCGATTACGGCAAATGTGTTGGCGGGCATGGAGGGCGTGATAGAGAGAGAGTCGCCGGACGTGCTGCTCGTTCACGGCGACACGACCACAACCTTTGCCGCCGCGTTGGCTGGTTTTTACAAGATGTGCGCGGTCGGCCACGTGGAAGCCGGGCTGCGAACCTATGACAAATATTCACCGTATCCGGAAGAGATGAACCGCTTGCTGACAGGCCGCTTAACCGATTTCCATTTTGCGCCGACGCGGCGGAACAGGGATAATTTGCTGCGTGAAGGCGTTGATGAGGATAAGGTGTTCGTGACGGGCAATACGGTTATAGACGCGTTGCTCTGCGTTTCGCAAATGCCCTGCGCGTTTACGGATGAAACGCTCGCCAATCTTGATTTTGAAAATCGGCGCGTGATCACGCTCACTTGCCACAGGCGGGAAAACCTTGGCGAGAATATGGCCGCGATTTTTTCGGCCGTGCGCGATATAGCGGGCGCCTTCGGCGATGTGGAGGTCGTGTGTCCCGTGCATCTGAATCCGCGTGTACGCGCGTACGCCGACGAATATCTGAGCGGCGCGGATCGCGTGCACCTGACAGAACCGCTCGGTTACCGGCCTTTTGTGAAATTGATGTCAAAGTCGTACCTGATAATCACGGATTCCGGCGGCTTGCAGGAGGAGGCGCCTTCTCTCGGCAAGCCCGTACTCGTCGTCAGGAAGGAAACCGAAAGGCCTGAGGCTGTGGAAGCGGGCACGGTGCGGCTCGTCGGTGTGAAGAGGGATGATATCTTCGCGCACGCGGCCGAGCTGCTAAGCGACGGCGCGGCTTACAAAAAAATGGCGCGGGCCGTGAATCCTTACGGCGACGGTTTCGCAAGCCGGCGCATATTGGATATTTTGAAAAGCAAAGGGCAACAGGCCTTTTTGTAATAACTGTACGTCGAAAAATTGATAATTAACTTCGCCAAAAAACTTTACATTTCGGTGCGATAGCCTTATAATCTATAGAAAGCCGTATATGTTTTATGAAAAATACCGCAAGAGAATTGACCGCTTTCAAGAATCAAATATTTTTTCACGGCGTTATCGTCGCGTTGATTTTTGAGGCGGGTTCTCTGTTATTTCTTGGTTTTGACACCGGCTTTGCTTACGGCCTTGCGCTCGGAACCGCTGTTTCCGCCGTGAATTTCAGTATTCTTGTGTTTGTTTCGAAGAGATTGCTTAACGGCGGTCGCACGTGGATGGGATTCGCGGGTTATCTCGTCAGGCTTATCGTGTACGGTTTTGCGTTTTTTATGGCTTTGCGCGTGAGCAACGCGTCCGCTGTAGGCGCGGCGCTCGGTTTTATAACGCTCAAAATAGCGGTGTATTATATCCACGGCTTTAAGGGGCTCAGATCAGCGCTTTCCAAAAAGCGTACGGGCGCCGAACCGCTGAAGTGGAAGAAGCGTCGCAAAAAAGGTATTATGAAGGATATCTTCGGTTCGCCGTACGACGAAGAAGACGAAGAAGACGAACCGGATGAAGATTGATATACAGCGGACAGTAAACTCCAGTCCGGCCTGAAGCCGGGGAGTTCTTGAGTGGCGCCTTCCGGCCATTTGCTGTGCAAATGGGGATAGGCGCGCAAACGCTGATCGGAAAAAAGACATCACCTAAGGGATTTTCGCAGGATTTTTTTCGAGCAGCGCGAAGCGCGAACGAGAGGCGAAGCCGCGCGTACAAGTGTACGTAAGCGAGCCGCGAGAGAGCTGCGGACAGTAAACTCCAATCCGGCTGAAGCCGGGGAGTTCTTGAGTGGCGCCTTCCGGCCATTTGCTGTGCAAATGGGGATAGGCGCGCAAACGCTGATCGGAAAAAAGACAAGAAAAGGAGAGTATGAGATGCACGATCTCACCCATATAGGCCCGCGCGTAATAGTGCAATTCGGCGACAGCGGCATCTATATTACCGAAACGGTAATCTTCGGTTGGATCGTCGCGGCGGTATTGATCATACTTGCGCTGTGGTCGACACACAACATGCAGAAGATACCCAAGGGCAAGCAAGTAATCGCCGAATTTACGGTCAGATCCATTTACAACCTCGTTATCAATACGATGGGCAAGCATTGCGAAAAATTCGCGCCCTACATGGGGTCGCTGTTTCTGTTTTTGATTCTCGGCAATATGCTTGGCATGTTCGGCCTTCGTCCCACGACAGCCGACGTCAATATGACGTTCGCGCTGTCGGGCGCGACGTTCCTGATCATACAATACAACGGCTTCAAGACCATGGGTTTCGTCGGCAAGCTCAAGCATATGGCGGATCCGTATCCGTTTATGTTTCCGCTCAAGATCATTGAGGAATTGTCATTTCCGATTTCGCTCAGTTTCCGGCTTTTCGGCAATATCTTAGCCGGCGTCATCATTATGGCCCTGATCTTTAACGGACTGCACGGCGCGTCGGAGGCGATATTCGGCAATATCCCGTTTATAGGCGAAATTCCGTGGTTGCAGGCGATTATACCGTTGCCCGCAAACGCGTTTTTCGACATATTCGAACCGATAGTACAGGCCTTTATATTTACAATGCTGACTATGGTTTTTGTAAGCATGGCTGTAGTAACACACGAAAATCACGAACACTGACGGCCCATAAACGGCGAGAGTCGCCGCTCACATGACCGTCATACAAGTTATTGTAATGCGTAACAAGTATTTAGCGTAGGAGGAAAGTATCATGTCATTAGTAACACCCTTAGCCTTTGTTCTCGGAATGTCCGCTATAGGAGCGGGATTCACAATGGTTGCGGCCATCGGTATAGGTCTCGGACAAGGCTTTGCGGCGGGCAAAGCGGTTGAAGGCGTCGCAAGACAGCCGGAAGCAAAGGGCGATATTCTGCAGACCATGATCGTCGGCCAGGCGGTTGCGGAAACCACGGGTATCTTCGCGTTGATCGTCGCTATGGTGCTGTTGTTCGCCAATCCGTTCATCGGCTACTTTTCGTAGAAATGACGCGGGCCCGGCGGGATTTTCGCCGGGCCGCCGGCTTTAGGCGCGCAACAAAGCCTGCCGGAAAAAAGACAAGCCGAAAACGGAATGTACTGACATCCGGCAGACCATGTTTAAGAAAGCTAAATAAATTTTGGCGTAGGATTTTTTTCGTCGGGCGCGAAGCGTGAACGACGACCGAAGTCACGCGTACGAATTGTACGCAAGCGAGGGCGGAGTGAGCGGCGACGGTAAATTCCAACCGGCTGAAGCCGGGGAATTCTCGAGCGGCGCCTTCCAGCCATTTGCTGCACAACCGGGGATAGGCGCGCAACAAAGCCCGCCGGAAAAAAGACAAGCCGAAAACGGAGACGAACTATGGAAGAACAAATAATGGTCCAAGGTCTCATAGACTTTGGCCCAACGCTTTTGATGAATTTAGTCACGCTCGTTGTGCTTTACCTGATATTGAAAAAATTCTTCTTCGAAAAGGTCAGGGACTTTGTGCAGGCCCGCGAGCAAACCGTAAAGGATTCATTTGATAACGCCGAGCACGTAAATAAGTTGGCCGATGAAAAATTGCGGGAATATAAAGAACAGCTTGCGCAGATCGACGCGAAAAGCCGTGAAGCCGTCAAGGAAAGCAAACAACGCGCGGACGCAAGAGCGCAGGAGATATTGGACGAGGCCAATCGCAAGGCTTCCGGTCTGATCACTCAGGCCGAAAAAGAAATTGAAAGAGAAAAACTGAAGGCAATAGGCGAAATGCGGGATCAAATCGCGTCTCTCGCCGTTTACGCGGCCGAAAAAATTCTCGAGAGGGAATTGGATATGACGGCGCATGCGGCCATAATCGACAACGTTATAAAGCAAGCGGAGAATTCGGAATGGAAGCATTGACGGTAGCGACCACTTACGGAGCGGCTTTGTTTGAGGTTGCCCGCGATTTGGACAAGATCGACTCGATAGGCGAAGAAATCACCGCGCTCGGAGGTATATTCAAAGACGAGCCGGAATTCTTCAACTTGCTTTGCAATCCGGGCATCGACGCGGTGGGGAAGAAAGAGACCCTCAAGACTGTACTTGACGGTCGTGTTTCCAAAGAGCTGTTGAATTTCATGTTTATCTTAACGGACAAGAGACGCATAGGCGGCTTTCATACGATTGTAAAGGCGTATCACACACTCGTGAACGCCAATCTCGGTATTTCGATCGGTTCGATATATTCCGCCGTGCCTTTGTCCGACGACAGGCGCAAGAGCTTGGAAGAAGAGACAGGCAAGCTGCTCAAACGCAACGTGCGCCTTGACAACCTTATAGACGCCGACCTCATAGGAGGCGTTAAGATATACATCGAGGGAAAGCTGATAGACGCCAGCATCAGGAA
>JAISBV010000135.1 GCA_031266025.1 Eubacteriales Family XIII. Incertae Sedis bacterium | reverse complement strand
AAGATTTCACGCACCCTGACCTTGCAGCGCGCGTAGCAATCGCCGTCCTCCCCGACGATGGGCTCGAACTCGAGCCCGGCGTAAGCGCCGTGTCCGTCCAGACGGATATCCTGACGCAGACCCGAGGCCCTCGCCATCGGCCCGACCGTGCAGAGATCCGCCGCGTCGGCGCGCGAAAGCGCGCCGCCGCCCACGAGCCTGTTCATCACGGAATAATCCTCAAGGAACACGTCCGTAAGCTCTTTTATCTCATCCCTCATGCCGGCCAATATACCCGCTATCGCTTTTAATTCGGCGGTCTCTATGTCTTTTCTGACGCCGCCGAGCTTGCAGACCGAGAATATGACTCGACCGCCCGTCGTCTTTTCAAAAATGTCGAGCACGGTTTCGCGAAGCCGCCAACTGTGCATGAACAGGCTCTCGAAGCCGAAGCCGTCCGCAAGAAGACCGAGCCACAGCAAATGGCTGTGTATCCTCGACAACTCATGCCATACCGTGCGCAAAAATTCGGCGCGTTCAGGAACCCTTATTTCCATATTGCCCTCAACGCTCTTGCAATAGCCCCATCCGTGGCCAAAACTGCATATACCGCAAATCCGCTCTATCACATAGACCATTTCCGTGAATTCGCGTTTCTCGACTAATTTTTCGAGACCCCTGTGTATATATCCTATCGAAGGAATGGCCTCCACGACCCTTTCATCCTCTATAACAAGGTCCAAATGGACCGGCTCGGGCAGAACCGGATGCTGCGGGCCGAAAGGAATCACTGTTCTCTTGCTCATAGATACTTACTCCTTTTGACTCTTGGGATTCCAAGGCGTCGGTTCCGCCACCTTGAAGAATTTTCCGTTATAATTCAATGCCAAATGTTTGAATTTGAAACCAAACAAATCCTGCATTTCGTTTTCGTATATGAACGCGGGCCAATACACGCCCGTAATGCTCGGAACGGTTTCGTCCTCATCCACGGCAAGCTTCAGATTCGTCAGGACGCAGTCCTTGTCAAAGCTGTACAGCAGATGGAAGCTGCCGTTCGCCTTTGCCGCGCATATTTGCCCCAACCTGTAGCCCTCGTCCTTCATATCCTGAACCTTGTCAAGCAGTTCGGAGCTCCCGACAGGGATAATAGTTTGAATCAAATGCTTTTCTTCGGCCATTTTAAGCGTCCCCCTTCTCCGCCGCGTCGGCGCCGCCGGCGACATCCACAGTAATGACGTCTTCCGTCGTATCATCTTCGTCGCGCGGCGACTCCGCGCGTCTCGCGCGCTCATCCGCCAATTCCTGCGGCAGTCTCGCGCGCTTCTCGGCCAAAACCCCGAGTCCTTTCACCACTCCGTCAATAATGGCCTCCGGGCGCGCCGCGCATCCGGGCACATACACATCCACGGGTATGACCGTATCAACGCCGCCCATGATGTTATAGCACTCCCTGAACACGCCGCCCGATGTGGCGCATATGCCTATAGCCACGACAACCTTGGGCCTTGGCATCTGCTCGTATATTTGTTTTATTACCGAGATATTCTGCTCATTGACGGAACCCGTCACAAGGAATATATCCGCGTGCTTGGGATTCCCCGTATTGATGATGCCAAAGCGCTCTACGTCGTACATCGGCGTCAGGCAGGCAAGCACCTCTATATCACAGCCGTTGCAGCTGGAACCGTCGTAATGTATGATCCACGGCGATTTCGTTACATATGACATGCTCTACACCCCCCATCCGAAATAAATCACAGCGATGTATATGATCAGCAAATTCACGACGCCGCATACAAGAGAAACTATCCACGAGGCGTTAAAGGCAAACTGCCACTTCATTCTCGCATTAACATTGTCTATAAAAGTTTCAAAGAAGTAGGCGACCAAGCAAACGATCACGCCTACAACTATCATGAGCGCCGTGCCGTTCGCGAAAAACAGAAATACGAAGCCGAGCAGAAAGACGTTCTCATACCAATGGGAGACCTCGAGCACGGCGAGCGTCTTGCCTGACAATTCCGTCGTAAGGCCCTTGACCAATTCCTGATGCGCGTGATGCGACATCGACAGGTCGAACGGCGATTTTCTGAATTTGATGGTGAGAACGAACAGCAGACCTATGAATACGCCCGGCAGGTATTGAACGCCTACATGCGTGTGAGATATTATATCGATCACGTTGAACGAATGCAACACGGAGCCGTAGTCGTCATATATGGGCGTGACCAAATACAGGCTGACGGCCGTGAGCAGCACCATGGGCTCATAGGCCATCATCTGCAGGAGTTCGCGTTCCGCGCCAACCTGCGCGTAGGGCGAGTTGGACGAGTAAGCCGCCGCCACCAAGAAGAGACCCGCTGTAGTAAGCGTAAATATAACGAGCAGCAGACTCAATCCCGCGAAGAAAAACGCGCCCGTTATTATCATGAAAACGAGACAGCAGGCGACGTAGAAATCCTGTGCGCCGTTGACCGTGACAGGCTCTTTTTCGAGCAATTTGAACACATCATAAAAGGGCTGCAGCACGGGAGGGCCGCAACGTCCCTGAAACCTCGCGCTGAGCTTTCTGTCTATACCGGCGAGCAGACCGCCGATGAACGGCGCCAAGATAAAATAGGCCGCCACGCTGATAATCGTTACCGTAATGTTTCCGCTCATACCAACATACCCCCAATCAGCAGCGCGGCTATGACGAGAAAGACGACGCAAGTGGCAATAATACCGATCAGGTTCATCCTCTTTTCATTGAAATAATCTTCCATGTACCAATTCCTGAGCTTGAATTCCGTTTCCTTCTGCATGGATCCCATATAGTGAAGGTCGTCCCCTGTTCCGGCGCCCGAAAGGTAGATCGGAACGATCTTCTTCCGCGTCCTGCCGTAAAACAGCAAAGGAAGCAGCACGATAACGGCTACAAGCACCGCCATGATTGCCAAGTCGTCACTGTTCATAAGCGTCGCAATAATCCGCAGCGGATCGACGCCGGAGAAGACGTCAACGATATACGGGACGATAATCGCATTCGAGTAGACCGGGAACATCAGGCAGGCCGCCACTACAAGCGCCACGAGCGTACCGAGTGGACACCATTCTTCGCCGTGTACGCGATCCTGTATGTTTTCGCGTTTCGCGACGATGGCTACGAGCTTGCCGAGCCACTTGCCCCAATAGAACAGCGTAACCGAGCTGCCGAATACGATGAACAGAACCAAGAAGGGGTTGCCCGAGTTTATTACGGCTTCGAGCGCCGCCCACTTGGAGATCAACATGCCGAAGGGCGCAAGGAACATGGCCGATATGCCGATGATCATAAATACAGCAAGTCTCGGCATCTTGCCGAACAGCCCGTCCATGTCCTCTATATCGCGGCTGCCGATATTGTGCTCGGCCGTGCCGACGCAGAGGAAGAGCAGCGACTTTGTGACGGCGTGGAATATTATGAGCATCGTCGCGGCCCATATGGCTGCCGGATGCGCCGTGCCCGCGCAGGCCACTATCAAGCCGAGGTTGGCCACCGTGGAATAAGCGAGCACGCGCTTTGCGTTGCTCTGCGATATCGCGGCGAACGACGCCATCAGGAATGTAATGCCGCCCACGAACATAGCCGTGAGCCCCGCGAATGACGTCAGACCAAGTACAGGCGAAAGCTTGAGAATGAGAAACACGCCGGCCTTGACCATCGTGGACGAGTGCAGCAGCGCTGAGGTAGGCGTAGGCGCCACCATCGCGCCGAGCAGCCAGCTGTTGAACGGCATTTGCGCGGCTTTTGTCAGGCCCGCGAACACAAGGAGCACTGCCGGAACGGCTATATAGCCCGCGCCGTACGTGCCGATCTCAATCAATACATTAAGCTCCAATGTCTGCAGGTTCACGCCCGTATAGACTATAGCGAGCACGAAACCGAGACCGCCGAGCAGATTCATGATAAGCGCGCGGAACGAATTTCGTATGGCCTCCGGCGTCTTCGTAAATCCTATCAGGAAGAAAGAACACAGCGTCGTGATCTCCCAGAAGAAGAAAAGCCAGACGATGTTGTTCGAAAACACAATGCCGTACATAGCGGCCAGAAACAGAAACAGTAAAAAGAAAAACCACGGACGCCTGTCGGCTTCGCCGTGCGCGTGGTGTTGAAAATCCTTCATATAACCGAGCGCGTATACGCAGATCAACGTGCCTATAATGCCGATGATCAAGGCCATTATTATAGAAAGCCTGTCGACGTACAGCGCGTTCGCCACTTCAATATGCTCGCCCGTCGAGAATTCAAACCACACCATGACGGGCGCCTGACACAGCGCGAGCAAAGACGCCAAATACTTCTTGTACTTGATGCCAAGCGCGATAATGACGATCGCGAGAATGACCTCTATGCCCATCATCACATAGCCGATTATCTCGGAAAGCGATTCGTCAACCTCAAAGCGCGCGCCTCCTGTCGTAAAGTTCAAGACCGTAAGGTACACGGACGCCGCGGCGATTATGATCGAAGCCCCTATGACCACAACCCCGCGAGATCCGTCGGACTTGATAAACAAGAGCGCGAGCGCCGCGATAAACGGGAACAGGATCAGGAAAAAAATTATACCCAATGTAACCCTCCTCTTCTATCCGATTTCCCCGCGCGTCCGGTCAAACGATCAAAGCCGAAAACACGGAGAACAAATCCAAAACCTCTTTTTATTATATATGCCCAAAGTATTAAATACAAGCGGATTGCTTTATTTTATTACCCAAACTATTATCCGTCGTTGCTACTCAAAGGTCAAATCAAGACTACTCAAACGCTGCGTCAGTTTTACCCTGTCGCAAGCTCCGGGCACGCGTGTTCAGATCGGGTTCTGCCGGCGGTTTTGGCCCCCGGAACGTACTTAGAGCTACGTGAGGAGGACAATAACCGACGGCAGG
>JAISBV010000129.1 GCA_031266025.1 Eubacteriales Family XIII. Incertae Sedis bacterium | reverse complement strand
TTTTCCGTCTTTTGTTCATTATCCGCGCGACTTACGGAAATAACCGGCCCAAGGCAGCCGGTGGAATGACGTTCGTTGGATTTTAACGATTTAATATTTTAGTTTGCAGCATACCTGTGAACTGTAACAACTAAACATCACTCGTTCCCGACTTATTACGCAAACGGGTTCAATACCCCCGTAGCATACTGTGTTTCTTTATTCATAATGTAGGGAATTGAACCCACTCCCAATAACTTCCTATCGTATCAAACTGCCCGGCTCTCTTATACCCTGTAGTTTTGCTGCGGGCAGTTTATTACGCAATCGTTACAAGGGCATAATCCCGAAAACCAAGTGAAATCAAAGGAATAAGCCGTCGACAGTAGAGGCCGCAAAAATTGTTGTTGTGTTTTGCCTCGGCTTCGCGCATAATGGCATTGAACCAATATGCCGTTGGTAATTCAGGCGTTTCGTCGCTTAGCGCGAATTATAATTTATGAGTTTCGAAAAAAACTTGCAGACGCGTATCGTATATGATACACTTTAAATACGAAAGGATTTATCAATGGCGTGGAATGTAATATACTACAAAAAAGAAAATGACGAAGAACCGGTGAACGAATTTATAACAACTTTGCCGCCCAAGCATCGCGCCAAAGCGCTTTGGGAAGTCCGTCTTCTTGCTGAACATGGCTTGGCTTTGCGTGAGCCGTATGTGAAAAGCATACAAGGGAGTAAATATAAAGGACTGTTTGAACTTCGTATTCAATCCGACGGTGATATATCTCGTATTTTCTATTTTCTGTCTGTTGGAAACACTTTTGTTTTACTTAACGGCTTTCTGAAAAAGACGAACAAAACGCCTGTACATGAACTTGACACAGCAATCCGATACATGACAGATTATCTTGGGAGGTGTAATAAAGAATGAGAAATTGGAAAGATATCGAGGTTGAAATTCTTCGCGATTCGGAAACACTTGCCGAGTTTGAAGCCCTCCGACCGCATTTTGAGGTCGTGTCTCAAATCATCCGGGCCCGTAATGAGCAGGGTCTCACGCAGGAAGAACTTGCCGAACGAACCGGGTTGCAACGCAGCAATATCAGTCGTCTCGAAAATGGAAATTACAACCCTTCTCTCACCATGCTCACGCGTGTGGCGAAAGGGCTTGGCATGGAACTCCATGTCGAGTTTCGGGCAATGCACCACGTAAATCGAGAATGTGAGAATGGAACTTCTTTGAAAAAATTCGATTGACGATGTATATTTTTTGTGATATTGTTTACAGCAACAGCATATCATGAAGATATGCACCGATCCCATAACGCTTAAATACATAAAAATGTCATGAATGCCATGAAGGTATTTGCGCGGCTTAAGCCGCTCTTGCTTTGTGGCATTTTTTATTTTGGTTTTAACTTTCAAGGAGGAAAAAATCATGGCATGTTTTTTGGTACCAACTGCTGAGGCAATCGTTGCGACTGTCGCGAGAAAGGCAATCCCAAAAGAAAAGGACGCGGGCGCGTCGGAAGCTGTTTCCGCAGAGCAGAGCGTTAAAGTCCCATTTTCAAGAAAGCTGAAATGGCTGACCACCCTGCTTTGGGGAGGCGCCGCACTGCTCGCGTTTGAGCATGTATGGCACGGCGAGGTAACGCCGTGGTTTCCGTTTTTGACGGCAGCCGGCGACCCCGCCGATACGGCTGAGATGTTGCACGAAATGGCTACTGCGGGCATTTCCATGGCGGTTATCGTAACGGTGGTTTGGCTTGGCATGGTCATTGCTACAAGCGCGATGGAAAAGAAAGAACTTATGCCACAGCCTTCCGCGCGATAAGGAGGATTTCACATGACTTTACTTACAACTGTATTTGCGGCGATAATTTGTACGATTGTCTGGTATAGGAACGCGCCGAACAGTGAGATGAAGGTCGGCGTTCTGTGTTTCATGTACTGGGGAGCGTCGCTGATGTGGTTAATTGACGCCATATTTGAGTATGCGGAGCTTCAAGCGGAATATTTCAATCCCGATCCGCTCAGTATGTTGAACGATTTATACCTCGGCCTTTCCGTAGTCGCTCTCGGATTGATTATCTGGTTGGTTATCCTGCTTGTAAAAGACCCGAAAGGCGCGGTCAGGGCGACATTGTTTAAGAAAAAATAATACATTCGGAGGAATACCAATGAAATCAAAGTCAATTTCAGCGGCGATATTAATCATCGTAATGCTTTTGTCCGCGCTTGCAAGTTGTTCGTCGCAGACCGGCGGCACGGCAACCGAGTCGTCCAAAGAACCCGTAACGGACGATCCGACCATCGCCGCCGATACGATCACCGTAACCGACGATGCGAAACACGAAGTCACCCTAACGCTACCGATTGAACGCGTCGCTCTGCTCGATACGGGGCCGGGAACGGCTCTTGCCGCGCTCGGAAAGCTCGATACGGTCGTCGGCACGCATCAGGCGCTGCAGAACTCCCTGTACGGCGCGAGCGCGAACGTCCCCATGGTCGCCACTTACGCCGAAATTAACTATGAAGCGCTTGCCGAAACCGGGCCTCAGCTTGTGTTGTCGGCCACAAGCCATCACGGATATGTATCCGAAAGCGATCACCTCGACGATTTCGGAATCCAATTTATTGCCCTCGACCTGCGCACGCCAAGCCGGATGCGCGACGATTTCCGCCTGCTCGGCAAGGTGTTTCAAGCCGAAGCGGAAGCGCAAAGAGTCATTGAATTCTACGACAAATATCAAAACCTGATTGATGAACGCCTTGCGAACGTACCCGAAGAGGAACGCCCCACTGTGTTCTTTGAAATGCACGCCGGAGCGTTCCACACGGGAAGTCCGGAGTCTCAATTCTATCAGCAAGTTGAACTTGCGGGCGGACGCAATATCGCCTTTGACCTTGCGGACAACCCCTCTGCGGACGATACGGAAGTCAGCGCGGAATGGGTCGCCGAAAAAAATCCCGACTACGTTCTTATCGAGTCAACGGCCTTGGGAACCGGTTACGATTCCGACTCGGACGCGGCGCTGTTCTATGATGATTTCAAAGCCCGTCCGGGGCTTGCCGGCGTGACGGCGGTCAAGGAAGATAACATCATTATGATGGGCATAGACATACTGTCGCGCCCCGGCTATATTGTCGGCGTATGTTATCTCGCCAAAGAATTTTACCCCGAACTGTTTGCCGACCTCGATCCGGCTGAGGTACACCGCGAGTGGTACGACATTGCGTTCAATGGTACGAATGTTGAGGGTATTTGGACTTATACCAAATGAGAGGTATCGGATGAGAGGCGGCTCGGAACTTCGAAATGACGCCGTAACCGCCGGCCGGGGGAGCGCCGCCGCTTCCTTAGTCGGCGCGGCATATTTAAGACATAAACGGAAGAATATGTTGTTCATTTTGCTTATGTTGGTTTTACTGTGCGCGCTTTGCGTGTTGGGACTGTCCGTCGGAGGCGCATCCTACTCCGTGTCCGAAAGTTGGCAGGCGCTGCTTGCGGGACCCGAGCAAGACCCCGCGAATACGGATATTCGCAGACAGATTATCTGGACTCTGCGCGTGCCTCGCGTTTTATGCGCTCTTGTGAGCGGAATCGGTCTTGCTGTTTCCGGTTTGATAATGCAGACCATCCTTCGCAATCCGCTCGCTTCGCCGTACACTCTCGGCATTTCCGCCGCCGCCTCATTCGGCGCGGGTCTTGGTATAATTACCGGCTTCAATGTTATTCTCGCGGTTTTGCCCGCAGCGATCGGCTACGATTTGATGATCATCGGCAATTCATTTATCTTCACGGTGATCTGTACTTTTTTGATCTACTTCCTGTCAAAGCTGCAAAAATCGTCGGCGGAAACCATAGTGCTTTTCGGTGTGGCCATGATGTTTGTCTTTGAAGCGGCTACGTCGTTTCTGCAATACATAGGCAGACCGGAAGAATTGGCGGAACTTGTCTACTGGATGTTCGGCAGCCTGTCGAAATCAAGTTGGCAGAAATTTCATATCATAATCGCGGCGGTCATCGTATGCGTATTGATAACATTTCGCAACGCTTGGAGCTATAACGCGCTTATGCTCGGCGACGAATCGGCGCAAAGCACGGGGGTACATGTCGAGAGGGTGAGGGTTGTCGGCTTGCTGTCATCTTCGCTTATGACAGCGGTAATCGTCAGCTTGCTCGGCCCCATCGGGTTCATAGGGCTCGTCGCTCCGCATATAGCGAGGATGCTTGTCGGGAGCGACCATCGCTTTCTCATACCGACGACCTGTGTCGCCGGCGCAATTCTGTTGATATCAGCCGATGTGCTCTCATGTCTCATTCTCGCACCCGCCGTCCTGCCCGTCGGGATTATGACATCGTTTGTCGGCGTTCCGTTGCTGATTTACCTCGTAATGAAACGAAAGCGAGAACATTGGTGATGATACGGGTTGAAAATCTCAGTTTTGCGTATGGCGGCGTCGAAGTTTTTCACGGCATTGATTTTACTGTCGGCGAAGGTCAAATTCTCAGTCTTGTCGGGCCGAACGGAGCGGGCAAAACAACACTGCTAAAATGCCTGAACAGGCTCCTCGAACCGAGTTCGGGAATCGTCGCCGTCGCGGGAAAGGGCGTAAAAACCCTCTCCCGGCTTGAACTTGCTCGGACTGTCGCATACGTGCCGCAGGCTTCGCTTGCGATCTTTCCCATGACGGTGTTCGACGCGATAATGCTCGGGCGCAAACCGTACCTGAACTGGAGTCCGCGCAAACGTGACTTTGACATGGTATCGAACATAATCGATCAACTGGAACTGACGGATATGGCAATGCGCGATATCAATCAAATGTCGGGCGGCGAACGCCAAAAAGTCGCCATCGCGAGGGCCATCGTGCAGGAGCCGAAGATTTTGCTTTTCGACGAGCCGACGACGTATCTCGACTTGAAGTACCAACTTCGCATAATGCAATTTATACGCGATATTGTAAGAGAGCAAAACATTTGCTCCGTCATCACTACGCATGACTTGAATCTCGCGCTTCAATTCTCCGACCGTCTGGCCGTGCTTAAAGACGGCGCTCTCGTCGCGGAGGGCGATACCGCGATTATGACCGAGGATTTGATATTGGACGTTTACGGGGTTGAAGCCCGGTTGCTGCCAAATGACGACAAACTCTACATGGCGCCTGTTCGGGCGGTGGACGGCCACAGCCATGAGCATGTTCATATTCACTCGCATCCGCACATTCACGAAGGCGAGCATGATCACCATTAAAAATCTCTGATCGGTTCTCGTGTCGGTACCCGACGATAGGACAGCAGCAACAAATCCGAAGCCGACCTCACTGTCAACGAATTTTCGACGGATCGGATGCTACGGATTTCCGAGCTTCCGGACGATTGGAAGAACGCCGGCACGGACGGCGAGGGTGCTGTCGTGGACGCCTTGTATTGAAAGAATCAGTGCTGCCAACGAAAAAGTGGACACGGAATGGAAAATCCGGCGAATTTTCAGCCCATCAGATGCAGTGGGGAAATTTTATGCCCTTGTAACCTTTAATTACGCAAACGGGTTCAATACCCCCGTAGCATACTGTGTTTCTTTATTCATAACGTAGGGTATTGAACCCACTCTCAATATTTCCTATCGTATCAAACTGCCCGGCTCTCCGGTACACCGTAGTCTTGCCGCGGAGCAGTTTACTGTATAAAACGAAGTATTACCTAAATTATTCGATTATATGTATGCGGCGCCGCTTGTTTATGGCAAAGGCGGAATTTTGTTGTGATGAAAAATCGACGTAAAATCAAGCTTTTTTGGGTATACGGGAAAAAACTTTAAAAAATTTCATTAATTTTTGAAATGTTACCAAACTGTGACCGTTCGGGTGTATAATAGGCGTATACATATATAAGCGGCATGTCCGCAATAGGCCGGCGGGATTTCCGTGAACCTCTGCAAATAAGTATACTTGTCGGCGCGCCCTTTTTCATCCATGAATGGAATACATTCATGGTTTTTTTGTGCTTTTTTGGGCCTGTTTTTACATTTTATTGCTCTGCCAAGAAGTATACTGCTCGGCGCGGCGCGGAAAAAGTCCGCAAAAGCGTTTATAGCTCCCTTCCCGATTGTATTCCGGCCGGGAGTTGTATAAATTTTTTATCAGTAGAACCGTTTGAATTGCAGTATTTTCACGGTTTGCGGTATTTCGCGAATGCTCGCCGATATCCCGGGAAAGGAGGTGCGCGCGGGGATACAAGGGCTTCGCGGCGCGCGGCGTTTACCGCGCGTTTCAGTCGAATCTTGCCCCGCCAAGCGTTTTCCTTCCGGTGGGCGCAACGAAAAGAAAGGGATGTGATATTCGAAGATGAGAAAAACACATTACAGTATACGCGACGCGTCGAAACGGGCGCTCGTATTCCTGCTTGTCGCCGCCGTGACATTCGGCTT
>JAISBV010000072.1 GCA_031266025.1 Eubacteriales Family XIII. Incertae Sedis bacterium | reverse complement strand
AAATACAATCTCGTGGCTTGCGACGGTTGTGAATTCAACATTGCAAGAAATCCCGACGATCCGGATACATTTCATCCGCCGAGCGGCAAATCCACAAAGGGATTTAACATGTTACACACCGTTTCTTTGTATGACATCCTCAGTAAAAGATATTTGGACTGCGTGGTTCAAACGGGACGCAATAAGAATGAATTCCGAGCCGTTTGCGAACTCACTGACAGATATCCCTACGAGGGCTTCCCTGTTTTCATAGCCGACAGGGGCTTTTCTTCCTATAACTTCTTTGCCCATGCCATGGAAAAAGGCATATTCTTCCTTGTCAGAGCGAAAGATATCAATGTACAACGTCTCCTAAAGATCGAGACGCTGTCGAATCACTTTGATACATGTGCGGAAATCATTTTATCTCGTACCAAATCAAAAAAGAAAATGAAATGCCCCGACCGGGCCGGACAATACGGATATATCGATTGTAAAACCGCATTTGACTATATCGAGAAAGGTTCAAACGACGAATATCCGCTGTCGCTTAGAATTGTTCGCTTTGAAGTCGCGGATGGTGTTTTCGAGAATATTATCACAAATCTTCCGCCGGATGAGTTTCCCGCCGATGAAATCAACCGGTTGTACCATATGCGTTGGGAAATCGAAACTTCATTCCGAGATCTTAAACACACCATCGGAACCGCCAATTTTCATTCGACAAAACCGGAGTATATCGAGCAGGAAATCCGTTCCCGTCTGATATTGTTCAATTTCTGCGCCGTTATCGCAATGCATGTCGTTACGGCACAAAAAAACACCAAACATGTTTACCGGGTTAATTTTGCCATGGCAATGAAAATATGCCATCACTTTATCAGACTCAGAGACAAGGAGCCGCCTCCGGATGTGGAAGGTCTGATAGGCAGTTATACGCTGCCTATCAGACACGAAAGGAACTTTGCCCGCCGGCATAGGTTCCAACTTCCCGCCGGCTTTTGTTACAGATTCTCTTAATCCTAACCGGCTTTGGCATTTAATATTATATCCCATTTTAAGCAGATGCGCTATCTGTTTTAATGGCATGTCTTCATTTGTCGCTTTTTGGTCGCTTTTTTGTTGCCTTTATCCGGTTGTATTGTTCATCCCTGTTCGGTATCGGATGTCTTCGATGTTTTACACATTTTCACCGCTGATTACTTTCAACTCGGTATTATGAACCGCTTAACTAAATGACATTGCCTCTGAACTGTAACCCCTTATGGCGCCCTCCCTTAGCCGGCCATCCGCAGCAGCGCGTTGCAGACGGCGGCGGCGACGTTGCTGCCGCCCTTGCGTCCGCGCGCCGTGATGTAGGGTATACCGGAGCGCATGAGCGCCTCTTTGGATTCCGTCACATTGACGAAACCGACGGGAACGCCGATGACGAGCTCCGGGGAAAGTCGGCCTTCTTCTTTCAGCTCGCATATGCGCAGGAGGGCGGTCGGAGCGTTGCCGACGGCGAATATCAAGGACTTTCCCAAGGCGGCCGCCTTGTCCGCGGCCGCTCTTGCGCGGGTGACGCCGTCTTGCCTTGCCGATTCCGCTACGTCATCGTCTTGCATGAAGCAGAGGATGTCGCCGCCGAAGGCCGCGAGTCTCGACTTATCCACACCGGCCCTGACCATGTTCGTGTCGCTTATAACAGATATTCCCCGCCGTAAGGCCGATACCGCGCGTTCGAGGACGCCCTCGGAAAAGGCAAGGGTGTCCGCGTACTCAAAATCGGCGGTCGTGTGGATGACCCGCAGGATGACCGGCGCGAGCGCGGGGTCGAGAGGACGGCGCAGTTCGCTTTGAATGATCTCGAAGCTGCGCTTTTCAATCTCGTCCGGCTTACTATATTCAATCGTCAAAATTCAATCCCTTCTCTCCAAAACCCTATATATGAAAGACATATCCAAATGCTCGCGCACGGCGGCGGCCAACGCATCAAACTGTTCCTGTTTATATGACGCGAAGTCAAAGGAGCGCGCGCCGGGCGCGGCAATCCCTTTCCGTTCGCACAGAGCGGCAATCAACGCGTCTCTGCACGTATACGAATCGAAAAAACCGTGCAGATAGGTACCCGCGATATTCCCGCCCGCGCAACCGTCCGCCGCGCCGCCGTCCAATCGCAAAAGCGGCGCGGCGCCGTCTGCGGAACGCGATACGCCCATGTGAATTTCATAGCCTTCGACCGTCGCGCCGTTCAGCGCCGCAAACGCGCCGAGCGCTCCCGTGATCGTTCCTCGGCTGCGCGAGCGTCGCTTTTCCGGTATGAATTCCGTGTGTATCGGCAGCAACCCCATGCCTGCGATTTCGCCGCCGCCTTCCGTATTCTCGGCGTCGCGTACGGTCAGCCCGAGCATTTGATACCCGCCGCAGACGCCGAATACGGGTGCGCCTTGCTCCGCGCATCGCAGGATGGCCGCTTCCAGACCGCTTTGCCGCAGCCACTTCATGTCCGCGACGGTGTTCTTTGTGCCCGGCAGGATGATCATATCCGGCCGGCCGAGCGCGCGAACGCCGTCGACATAATAAAGGCCCACGCCCTCCGTCGCCTCAAGCGCTGTGAAGTCCGTGAAATTCGATATCTTGGGCAGCCGGATCACG
>JAISBV010000155.1 GCA_031266025.1 Eubacteriales Family XIII. Incertae Sedis bacterium | reverse complement strand
AAGTCCAATCGGACAAAAGATTTAAGCTTCGTCATTGAGCGCGTTCCCCCTGTTCATAAATACGATGATTTCTTCCAAATTAACTGCTTCCGCCGGAACGCCGCGCGGCAGCTTGCCGATATTCGCGGTCTCGATCATGCCCTCAAAGCCCTCGCCGTATTCGCGATAACCGATAATCAGTTTCTTATGCTCCTCGCCCGCGTCTTCGGGGCCGCCCGTTACTCGGACGTATTTTTCAAGAAGATCGTCTTTCCGTCCCGTAAATACGATCTCTCCGTCCAGGATAAACGTGATGTAGTCGGCGACTTTTTCGAGGTCGGAGGTGATATGCGTGGAAAACAGAATGCTCTTGTCCTCGTCCGTTACGAACTCGCGGAGCAGGTCGCAGATTTCGTCGCGCGCTGCGGGGTCGAGCCCGCTTGTCGGCTCATCAAGTATGAGAAGCCGGGCGTCGTGCGAGAGCGCGGCGGCGATTTGCAGCTTGATCTTCATGCCGCGCGACAGCTCGTTAACCTTTTTCTTCGGGTCAAGCCCGAACCCGTGCAGGTATTCGGCGTATTTTTCGGAATCCCAACCGGCATAGAACGGCGAAACGGCGGATCCCGCGTCGGCGACCGTCCATTCGTCGACGTACATGGGCATGTCCATAACAACGCCGATCTTATCGTTTGATTCCGTACCGTGGTCTTTCCCCGATATCTTTACGGAACCCGACTCGGCCCGCACGATGTTCAGAATCATCTTGATCGTCGTCGTCTTTCCCGCGCCGTTGGGCCCGACAAAACCGCAGATGTAGCCTTTCGGCACATCGAACGAGATATCTTTGAGCGTGAACGCGCCGTAGCTTTTGCGCAGGTCGCGCACCTCCAAAATGTTATTCATAATCAACCTCCCACAGTAAATTAACGCGCTCTATGATCTCGTCCTTGGTCACGTCGCTCGTTTTGGCGGTCGTGACGGCGCTTTGCAAGCCGGTCTCGATCTTGTGCAGCGCGTTCTCGCGCGCCAATTCGATATTTCTAGGCAGGACATAGCAACCCTTGCCCTGCACGTTTGTTACAAAACCCTCCTGTTCCAAATCGCCGTATGCCCGCGCGGTCGTGATGACGCTGATTTTCAGATCACGCGCCAAGCCGCGCATCGACGGGAGAACGTCGTCCTCACGCAGCTCTCCGGAGAAAATCGCTTCTTTTATTTGCTCCTTTATCTGCTCGTAAATGGGAACTCCGGAACGATTCGATACGATAATCTTCATACACTCTCTCCTTGTGTCAATAACACTATATACAGTATATACTGTACGTACGCATATGTCAATAGCTTCATTCGCATTTATGCGTTTATGCGCGACATTTATTTGCCGCGCGGGATTCGCGTTGACACGGCGGCGCGAATGAAATAAAATATTATCGACGCCTGTCAAGTTCAGCGAAGGTAAACGATACAAAATCAGGATATTATGTCTCTGTGACGGAGAATTTATTAAATGGAAGGGTGCTAATATATGACAAAGAAATATTCATATACGCCGACGGGCGTATGTTCAAAACTTATAGAATTTGAGCTTGAAGACGGGATAGTAAGAAACCTGCGATTCACGCGCGGCTGTAACGGCAACGCACAAGGGATAGGGCGCTTGGCGGAGGGTATGCCGGCTACGGCGCTTATCGAAAGGCTCTCCGGCGTTGATTGCGGAGGAAAGGGTACATCCTGCCCCGATCAATTGAGCATAGCCCTGCGCGCCGCGTTGGCCGAAGCCTAACCGCAATATCCATGCGAAAAATTTTGATTAAGACTTTCGTGCGGGATTACGAGAACGCGCGCGCTCCTTCGGTGAGACTCGGCTACGGCCGGTTGTCGGGCGTTGTGGGACTCTGCGCCAATCTCTTGCTCTGCGCCGCAAAGACGGCCGTCGGGATTCTCTGCGGCAGCATAGCAATCATAGCGGACGGCGTCAACAATCTCTCGGATGCGGCGTCTTCCGTCGTCACGCTCGTCGGATTTCAAATGGCGGCCGCGCCGGGCGACAAAAAGCATCCTTACGGACACGCGCGCATCGAGTATATGACGGGACTCTTCATATCCATCCTTATCATACTTATAGGCGCAAAGCTCCTTCTAAATTCATTCGACAAGGTTCTGCATCCGTCCGCTTTGGATTTTACATGGCTTGCGGTCGTTATTCCGGCGGCGTCCGTGCCTGTCAAGATATGGTTGGCTTTTTTCAATATAGGAATAGGCCGAACCATTGATTCGGGCGCGCTGAAAGCTTCAGGCATCGACAGCAGAAATGACGTCGCCGCCACTTGCGCGGTGATTGCCGGTCTGTTGGTCGAACGCTTCGCGGATTTGCCCGCCGACGGATACATCGGCTGTCTCGTCGCATTGTTCATATTGGTTTCGGGTGTGCGTCTCGCGACAGAAACCGCCGATCCGCTGCTTGGCAAGGCGCCCGATCCCGTATTGGTCGCGGCGCTCGAACGCAAGATCAAGGAATGCGAGGGCGCCATCGGCATGCATGACCTCGTGATTCACGACTACGGCCCCGGACGTACATTGGCTTCGGTTCACGTTGAAGTCGATTCACGCGACGATTTTCTGAAATGTCATGACGTCGTAGATCGCTTGGAACGCGAGACAGGCGAAGAGTTCGGCCTGTCACTCGTCGTTCACATGGATCCCGTGGATACAAAGGATCCTCTTACCGCCGAGATGCGCGCGCGCTTGGAAGCTCTGACCGAAACAATTGCGGGCGTCGTCGGCATGCACGACCTGCGCATCGTCAAGGGTTACGCGTACACAAATATCATATTTGACGTAGTGCTCTCGCCGGAATGCAAGACCTCTAAAGAGACTGTTTCGGCGCTGATCGACGCGGACATAAAATCCATTGACCCGAATTATTTCGCCGTCATCAATTTCGATATGGACTATTCGAATATTTGAGCGGCTGAACGGCGGTTTTTGTGTTACTTGCGCCCGATGAATTAAATTATTGTTGTTAAGCTTGTCAACCGGATTGATTCCATTGTATAATTAAAGCGCACAATGCCGGGAATTTTGTCAAACAAATGCACAGATGGTCCGGTTGGGAATAAGGGCTCAAAACGGTACAGGAAAAAATATCAGTTTGCCGGGAACTTAGGATCTGCCGCAAAGGAGAAATGCGATGATTATCACAACAACGCCGAATATCGAGGGGCGCGCCATCCGCGCGTACAAGGGGCTCGTCGTGGGCGAAGTAATTGCCGGGGTCGATGTTATCAAGGACATAGCCGCAGGTCTGACGAATTTTTTCGGAGGCAGATCGAAAAGCTATGAGGACGAGTTGATCAACGCGCGTTCCGAAGCCATCCACGAAATGGAAAATCGCGCTGAGCAAATGGGCGCCAACGCCGTGGTCGGGGTGGACATTGATTACGAAGTACTCGGCACGGGCAACAATATGCTTATGGTCACTGTTTCGGGAACTGCCGTGTTGGTTGATTAGACGAATGGATTTATACGATTGCATTCAGAAAAGAAAATCAGTGCGCAAATATGAAACAGCTCCGCTTAACCCGGAACAGTTGAACCGTATCGCGCAGTTCGCGCAAAGCATGAAGGCGCTTTATCCGAACATTGAAGTCGCTTATGAAATCACCTCCGACGTAAAAACCCTCATATCGGCGAAGGCGCCTCACTATTTTGCTGTTTCGAGCGAAAAACGCGACGGATATCTTGAAAACGTCGGTTTTATGTTTCAGCAAACAGTCCTGTATTTGACGAGTCTCGGACTTGGCACATGTTGGCTCGGCATGGCGAAACCGGGCAAAACGCTTAACACAAGCTTATCGCCGGTGATTATTATCGCCTTTGGCAAAGCGGTGGGAAGCCCGTATCGCGACATCACCGAATTCAAGCGCAAACCGCTTTCCGAGGTATCGAGCGGCTCGGATGAACGACTCGAAGCGGCCCGTCTCGCTCCATCCGCCTTGAATAATCAGAATTGGTTTTTCGCGGCGGCCGGCGGCAAAATCGACGTTTATCAAAAGAAATCCATTATGGACAAGACGGGTAAAATCGATATGGGCATCGCTATATGCCATTTGTACGCGGCGACGGAACATTTTGGCAATGAGTTTGTTTTTTCAAAAGAAACGGGTAAGGAAAGAACGGGCTATATTTATACGGGAACAATTGCCGGATTATAATTTTAAAGACGGTGATACTGTATGGCAAAAAATGAGACCCTGCATATCCGCGTGAATGACGCAATTAAGTCAAGAGCGGAGAAAACACTTGACATTTGATGCAAAGAAAAAGAGGTTGTGGTCTGCATGTGTCTCAGCTTGTGTCAGCCCGGTTCTTGATATAGCCGTTATCGGCGATGTCTAAGTGGGACAGACCGCCGAACGACAATCATTTTCTTGTTTACTGTGATAGCGTGTCGCGGCATACATATCAATACAATATTTTTTTACTATTCTATATTTTTACTTATACCTTTGCTCGTTCGCAGGCGCGCGCATTATAAGCGCCGAGGCTATCAACAGGATAAGCACAAGCGCGGCTATAACGAAGGGCGCGGCCGGAAGGCCCGAGCCGGCGGCGAGGGCCGCGTTCGCCGCGTTTTCGGCAGGGGTTGCCGGGCCGGTCTCCGGGCCGGCAGCGGGCGCGGGGCCGCGCAGGTCGAACGTGAAGGCGACTGTGCGGCCTTCCGTAAAGCGCGCGGATATCTCGTGCATACCGTAGGCTAAATCTGCCAACTTCTCCGCCGCGATTACAATGATTGTGCTGCCTTCGCGCGCGGCGTAGTCTTCGCCGGGCGTCCACAAGGCGCCGTCAAAATACATATCGGCGAAGTCCGTGAGCGGAATGTCGATGCGCGCTTCAAGCGGCGCGCCGCTGCCGTCAAGCACAAAGTAAAACAGGCCGTTCTCATCGCGCGGCAGACCGTCTATAGCGGCCGCGCCGGCCGTGCCCGCGGGATTTGTGTCTACGCCGGCCGCGTTTATGTCCTCGGCGACATTTAAGGGAACTTCCGGCGCAACTACCGGGGCCGCCGGGGTCTCGTCCGCCGCGTTCGTGTTTGTCGGCGCCGTCAAAACAGCCGGGCTGTTTGGTTCCGTGCCGGACTGAGCAGGGGCCGCAGTCGTGTACCCGCCGCTCGAGGTTCCGCCCGGCAGGGGCGTGTTTTGATCGGGCGCGGGATCGGGATCGGTATTCGGGTCGAGATCGGAACCGGGTTCCGTATCCGGATCAGGGTCTGTATTGGGCTCCTGTTCAGGATCAGGCTCGGGATCAGAACCGGGCTCCGTATCCGGGTCGGGGTCGGTATTAAGATCGGGATCAGGCTCCGGATCGGGCTTCTCTTCCGGCGCGGGTTCGGGATCGCTGAGCTCAAGCGTAAACTTCTGCGCGGCTACCTTCTGTACGGGCGGATCGCCTTCCTGTGTCGGGATCATAAACTCGGCCGCTATTGTATGATTGCCGTTATCAAGGTTCTGAAACGTCTTTGCGTATACAGTGACTACAGTACTGCCCTCCGACGCCCCGTAGTCGCCGCCCGATATGGCGGACGCGCTCGTCAGTTTTTCGCCGTCAAGCCAAAAGTCCGTGAAGTACGGGAAATTGCTGTCGGCAGCGTTGATCAAGCCGTCGTCGTTTATATCCTTGTCAGCCACCCTGAAAATCCATTCGTTTACGTCGTCTCTCACGGCGGTCAGCACATAGCCGACAGGCACGCCGCCGACATCACCCGTAGATTCTCCGACAAAATCCGTAATGGGGTAGTCGTTGCTTTCGAAAAGCTCTATATCGCCCGGATAGCCCACGGGTTCCTCTACAGTCAGGACTATACTCTGTATGTCGAGAAGATAGTCGAATACGGGGTAGCGAACTTCTACGACAAACGTAAACGTGCCCATTTCGAGCGGCGCGCCGTGGAATTGACCATCGGGCAGCAATTCCAAACCGGCCGGCAGGGCGCCGCCCACGACATTAAAAACCAGGTCTGTATTTTCGTATGTACCCGTTTCTATGATGTATTGATACGGAACGCGCAGATAGGCATGTTCTAAATCGGTTTTCGTAATCTCGCCTTTCGCCTCTATGTATTTTATGCTGTTTTCTTTGGCCCACTCTATAATATAGCTTCCTTCGATACCGTGCACGGTAAAATCAGACGACAAATTGAAGCCCGCCGTATCGGCCCCGGAAGCTATGCTCATCGGTACGTAGATATCCATCGGGCCTGAAAAACTTTCGCGTAAAATATCTTCAGGGAAATATCCCATGCCATGCGTGAACACGATTTCTCGCAAATCCGCCATATCTCTGAAAGGACTCCCCATGGTAATTCCGCCCACCGTGGTGGCGGTTAAAACAGGAATAGTGATTTTTTTGATCCTTGTGCCGGAAAACGCTCTGTCCCCAATGCTCGTCAGACCGTTTGGCAATTCGATTTCTGTAAGGCCGCTGCATCCTCCAAACGCCTGCCCTCCAATGTTCGTCAAGCTTTTCGGAATATCGACGTACATAATACCGCTGCAACCGGAAAAAGTAATATCTTCAATGCTTGTCACGCCTTCCGGAATTGTTATTGATGTCAGGCCGGTGCAACCGGAAAATGCACTGTATCCGATGCTCGTTACGCTTTTCGGAATTATGATTGATGTCAGGTCACTGCATCCCTCAAACGCCCACGCCCCAATGCTCGTTACGCCTTCCGGAATTGTTATTGATGTCAGACTGCTGCAACCGTAAAACGCGCCGCTGTCTATGCTCGTTACGGTATCCGAAATAATATAACTTGTCTGAATACTTTTAGAAGGGTATCGGATAATACGAGTCTTTTCTTTATTAAATAATATACCGATGTCACTCGAATAAACGGGATTACTCTCGTCAACCGAGATAGATATCAGTTCGCCGCAACCTTGAAACGCATCGTTACCAATACTCGTTACACTGCTCGGAATAATAATAGCCGTCAGGCTGCTGCAGTCGTAAAACGCAGTGACGCCGATGTTTGTTACGCTATTCGGAATGGTGACGCTCGTCAGACCGGTGCAGCGGCGAAACGCGCTGTTCCCGATAATTGTTAAACCTGCCGGCAATTCGATTTCTGTCAGTTTAACGCAATCGGAAAAAGCACTGTATCCAATGCTCGTTACGCCTTCCGGAATTGCGATTGATGTAAGGCTATTGCAACCGGAAAACGCAGATTGCTCTATGTTTATTACTCCTTCCAAAACAATTACGCTTTCCAGACCGGTGCAACCGGAAAATGCCTCAACGTCAATGACTGTTACGCTTTCCGGAACAGTATATTCCGTTTTAATGTTTTTAGGGGGAAATTTGATAAGTTGCGTTACCGCTTTATCGAATAATACGCCGTCAATGCTCGAATAAGAGGTATTGTCACTGTCAACACCAATGGATGTCAGGCCCACGCAGCCGTTAAACACATAATCGCCGATACTCGTTACGCTGTCCGGGATTGTGATCGATGTCAGAGTTGCACAGCCGTTAAAAGCATAATTTCCCAAGCTTGTCACACTGTTCGGAATCGTGATGGACTTCAGCACGGCACAGCCTGAAAATGCTTCAAGACCAATGGTTGTCACACTATCCGGAATTGTGACGCTTATCAGGCCGGTGCAACCGGAAAACGCAAAATTCTCAATACTCGTCACACTGCTTGGGATAATGATGTTTGTCAGGCCGGAACAATTATGGAATACATTGATGCCAATGCTCGTCATACTGTCCGGTATGATTATGGATATCAGCCCTTTACAGCCGGAAAACGCTTCTGTTCCAATACTTTCCACATTTTCAGGTATGGTGATCGATGCCAAGCCGCTGCAGCCGAAAAACGCTCCATTGCCAATGGTTGTCACGCTATTCGGAATAGTAACGCTTGTCAAGCCGAAACAACCTCTAAATGCGGAATTGCCAATACTTGTTACACGTATGGCGGATACGGTACAAATCTCGTTAAACGCCGCCGCCACCTCGTCACTTGTAGCATTGGTATCGCAATCCGTAATCGTGGACTCACCGGCATCGTTCAGTGTATAGGTAAGCACGCCCTCCGTCTCGGCAAAGGCTGAGGGGCGACTGATCACCGCAAGCGCCGCGGCGATAATCATACACAGAACACAAACGAACCATAACGGCGCGCGCTTTCTTATGTTTTTCATGTTCTCTCCCTTTCTTCCTCGACAATCGCACGGAATGCTCATTTTGCGACCGGCAGCGAAGCGCGGCGCCGAGCCGTTCCCTGCTTAATATACTGATCGGTACCGCGTAACATAATTCATAAA
>JAISBV010000098.1 GCA_031266025.1 Eubacteriales Family XIII. Incertae Sedis bacterium | reverse complement strand
TCTATCGTGTCGCCCAAGTCGAAAATGAATCCGCCGCCGGGCGCCAAAATATCCATATGTCTCTTGATTTTTTCGATTACCTGCTCTTTTGTGTCATAGACCAGCATACTTGAGCTTATGCCTCCCGAGAGACACGCGACGTTTCCGAGCAATTTTTTGACCCTGCTCATATCGGCTTCCTCAAAGTGGATATATGCTTTTCCTTTTGGCACGTCCATCAGGCACTCCACACGGGAATCGTACTTTCCTTCTGTGTATATCCACGGCGTAAGCCCCGCGTCAATAAAACCGTTTACGACTTTGAGCAGTGTATCCCAGTAAAATTTTCTGTAATGCTCATCGCTCATGAATCCGTCCATACCCTTATGCAGCGGCATGAACACAAGGTTTGTCGCGTCCGGCGACGGTTTAAGGACGTCGGTCACGTCGGATATCGTTCTCGGCAGGAATTTTTCGACCGCCGCCAGAACATTTTCAGGCTGCTCATACATATCCGTCATCACATCGAGCGTACCCCTCAAGTTGTCGCTCAACTGGTCAAACGGCGCGTTCGCGATAGCGGGGAATTGAAGCGGGAAGCCGAGCTCTGTCATTTGGCGATCCAAATCGGCGTATTCATCAAGTATCGCTTTAGCCGCTTCCCCTACCTCGCCGAGGATTTTAAGCGAACGCCGGACTTCGGGATCCGCGAATTGGATGCATTGAAACGATATATCCATCCCGCGCATATTGTAGAAGTCCAGTTTCTTAAGCGGTTCCATCAGCCCATAGCCCTGCGGCAGGAATTTCTTTAACATCCAGCCTGTCATATCCCCAAGAAACTCCGGATACTCGTCTTCTTTCATATAAGGCTTCTCTATGTATTGATGTATGGAGTTGACGTCGATGCTTGAGCCGGGCTGCCCGGCCCATTGGAGCCATTTATTCTCCAACTTTTCCTTGATCGGGCCGGTTCCCGCGTGCAAAGTTCCTATGGTGATTGCAAGATCGGGTTCATAGTCTTTCATATACTTGAGCGCCGCATCCTTCGCCTTAGAGACGCTGTAGAGTATATCCGCCATTGTATAGCCGGCGTGGCTCACATAATAGGTGTTGCAAACAGGAACACACGGAACGGCATCCGGTTCTTTTAACGCTATGACGTCTTTGAACCGCTTAAGTCTTGCATTGTATTTCTCTTTGTTATTCATATTGGTCTCCTGTTTCCGATGTGACGGCTTTACTGCGCTCAGCCAAGTGGGATGAGACAACCGGGATTCATTATGCCGTTCGGGTCAAATGTGTTCTTAAGGGCCGCGAGCAGAGGATATGACGAGCCGAGCTCTTCCTTGATTCTCCTTACACGAGATTTGCCGACGCCGTGATGATGAACTATTGTCGCGTTTTTGTGTTTGAGGACGACATCGCATATGGCGTCCATAACGCTGTACTGTTCCTCGTGCGCGTTATCGGGATCGTCGATTTTCAGGGATGCGACGAAGTAGATATTCGTTCCGTTAACATAACAGTGGGAGACATGCCCGCCGAAAACCGCGATATTCGGTATCCGTTCGGGAACCGTTGCTTTGATTTCTTGATAGATATCGCCGATCTCATCCCAACTCGAGCTGATCTCGATAGGGAATTCACAGACCTTGGTCTCCCGGAATTTTTTATACTCCGTCTCGGTTCCGATTGTGTCACAATTTTTGTTCCTGTTCTCAAACCAATGATCCACCGCTTTTGTACCGATGTACTTTGCGCCGTATTTGAGCGCGATCTCATGAACAGCGGCGCCGTGAACATCCGGAACCGCGCCCGGGCCGTCGACGGAAAAGAACGCGAACGCTTCGTTTTCCTCCAACCTGACCGAGCCGTAATGGTGGTCTACATCGACTTTATCATAAACACGCGCCACAGCCGGTTTATACCCTTTTGTCATGATTTCACGCACGAGCGCAAGCCCGGTTTCAAAATCTTTCAAGGTATAGCCGCCCTTCCACATCAGCTCGGGATACCAAGCGAACAGCTTTACCGTAACCTCCGTCATAACCGCGATCACGCCTTCCGCTCCGATAATGAGATGTCTGAGGTCGGGCCCGACGGCGCGGCGCGGAACGGGACGTATTCTGAAAACCTCGCCGTTGGGCAGCACGCCTTCCATTCCGCAGACTAAGTCCTCAATGCCGCCGTAGAAGGTGGAGAATTGTCCGATGGAGCGCGTGGCCACAAGACCGCCCATTGACGCCAGCGGCAGCGACTGCGGCGCGTGTCCGAGCGTGTAGCCCATGGAATTAACTTTTCCTTCTATAACAGCGAGGGCTACGCCGCATTGCATGGTTACGGTCATATTTTCGGTGTTTATCTCAAGTATCTTGTCCATAGGCGCGGCATCCAAATATATCGTTCGGTCGTCGACGACAAGAAGCTGATCTTCGGAACTTGACGCTCCGGTCTTTACAATTACGTGGATATCGTTTTCATTGCAATATTTCAATATCCCCGAAACTTGACCTGTTTCCGAAACTTTTGCAATGCAAAGAGGGACATGCTCCGGCTTATAATCAAACGCTTTCGCGTAAGGTCTTACCATACGCGGATCGGCGATTCTGATCGCTTCGTCGGACGTAATTACGTTTTCATTGCCGATGATTTCGGACAGCTTTTCGACGACTTCATTTTTAAGGCTCATCTTCACGGTATTCCTTTCGTTACACACAATAAATACTCGGCTTTATGCCCCGTACACGCTCTCCAATTTGTTCGCGCAGAGGATCGCGGCGCATACCGATTCGGGCGTCACTTCAAAAGGCATGTTATGGATGAGGGCGTTCGGCTCACAGGCAAGCTCCGCCGCCTTCAAAATCTCTTCTTTTGAAAATTCCGTAATGCCAAGACCCGACAGCGTAGCCGGCAGACCTACTTTTCGGTAAAAATCAAGCGCCGTAATAATTTCTTCTTTTGGGGCGTTTTCCATGACGAGCAGCACGAGAGTTCCGAACGCGACGATTTCGCCGTGCAGAGCTTTATCGGCGCCCAATATCTCAAGCGGGCCCAACAACCCGTGCGCAGCGGCGACGCCCACGCTTTCAAAACCGAGACCGCTCATCACGATATTCGTTTCGATAATATTCGTCAAAGCGGGCGTCACGGTATTTTCACGGCACGCGATCAAAGCCGCCTCCCCGTCCGCAAGCAGCGTATCGTAACAAAGCTTCGCCAGATTAAAAGCGCTTAGCGTGCTTAAACCCCCGTTATTTTTCACGTTGGCGCGTACGCAGGCGCGGGCTTCAAAATATGTCGAAAACGCGTCGCCCATTCCGGCCACCAAAAAACGTTCCGGGGCTTTTGAAATAACCTCTGTATCTATCAAAACTGTCGCGGGGTTTCTTTTTAGTTGTCTGCCCTCCGTAACGACATGATTCTCATCATAAATAATGGCCAGCGAACTGCACGGCGCGTCATTAGAGGCGATTGTCGGAACAGAAATCATCGGAAGGTTTAAATCATCCGCTATGATTTTCGCCGTGTCGAGGGCTTTTCCGCCGCCGAGGCCGATAATACAGCCAAAGCCGTCGCCGTACTCCCGTTTGATTCTGTCCGCCTCGAAAGCCGTGCATTCGCCTTGAAACTTGGCGTCTGTAAATATGACCCCGCTTCTTTCCGCACTGCCGTTCAGAATTTTCCCAACGCGGATTCTGTCATCCGGGTGAGCCAGCAGCAAGGCTTTTTCGGCGTATGCTTTCGCGTAATCCCCCAAGTCATTAAGCACGCCTTGGCCCAATACGATTCTGCCCGGGGATAGGAACACCTTTGTCACCTTAGATACCTTCCTTCTTTAACAAATGCCGATTACAGCTCACAGGTATGATGCGGAACGTTAAGCGTTCGCCGTCTCGTATTCCTTTACTATTCTGTCCCAATGACGCTGGCTTCCCGTATGCGCCGTAATCCCCCCGTCAACCGCGAAATTGTGCCCTGTAACGAAGCGGGCCGAGTCGGAAGCCAAGAACAGTATACAGTCGGCCACCTCTTCGGGGAAGGCGCATCTGCCGAGAGGATATGTATCCGCCATACCCAAGTCCATGATCTCCACGCCTCCGAAGCCCTCCGCGCCGCGCATATACATCGGCGTTCTCACATGCCCCGGCGCAACGGCGTTTACCCGTATGTTATATTTCGCGTAATCCACCGCCATACTACGCGTGAGATTTACAACGGCGCCTTTCGTGGCATTGTAAGCGAAAAGCCCGTCGTCCGCCAAAAGCCCCGACATGGATGCGGTGTTCACGATCGCGCCGTGATTTTTCCGCATCATCTGCGGAATAAAATATTTCGAACAGAGAAACACACCTGTCATATTGACGGCCACGGTCTCATTCCACTGCCGGAGCGTGCATTCGTGCGCGGCGCCGGGAATCAAAATCCCCGCGTTGTTAATAAGGATGTCCGCCCCGCCGAACGTCATATCCACATATTCGGCCAAGCGCTTTATCTCCTCCTCGGACGACACGTCGGCTTTACGGTATTCGCCGAGCGCCAAAACGTCCGGGCTTAGCGCGCAAGTATCCTCTATACCGATAAAAACGACGTTCCCTCCCGCTTCACGGAATTTCCTGACTGTCTCAAGGCCGAGACCCGAAGAACCGCCTGTCACAACAACCGTTCTTCCGTCAAACCTGATATCCATGCGTTTTCTCCTTTTTATAATCGTGAGCGATTGGAAATTCCGACCGCAGTTGCCTGTTTTGCGCGGCTTCAGCCGCAATGTAAAACAGGACAGCGAAGCGAACGCAGTGAGTGTAGGAGCGCCAAAGGCGCGTTGCGGT
>JAISBV010000060.1 GCA_031266025.1 Eubacteriales Family XIII. Incertae Sedis bacterium | reverse complement strand
TACGACGGAATCACGCATGACTATACGCGCAAAGGCGGTATCGCACATACGGAAATCCTATTGCCCGACAACGCGCCGGACGAATACCAAGACCGCGCTGTCCTATGGAACGCCGTGGAGAAATCCGAGCGGGCAAAGAACGCGCAACTCGCCCGTGAAATCGAAATCGCCCTGCCTGCCGAACTCACTAAGGAACAGAACATCGCGCTTGTCCGTGGCTATTGCAAAGAGCAGTTCACGGCGGCGGGTATGTGCGCTGACATCTGTATTCACGACAAAGGTGACGGCAATCCTCATGCACACGTCATGCTCACCATGCGACCGATAGTGCCGGATGGTTCGTGGGGCGCGAAATCGAAAAAGGAATATCTGACGGACGAAAATGGCGAACGAATACGGCTAAAAAGCGGCAACTGCAAGACGCGGAAAATCAGCGCGACAGATTGGAACGAGCAGACGAAAGCCGAAGAATGGCGGGCGGCGTGGGCGCAGTCCGTCAATGCCGCGCTCTCGCAGAACGGTATAGCGGAGCGCGTAGACCACCGTTCATATCAGCGGCAAGGTATAGAGCAAATCCCGACCGTCCATTTAGGCGTTGCCGCTTCGCAGATGGAGCGGCGCGGCATACGTACCGGGCGAGGTGATATAAACCGGGAAATTGAAATTAGCAATAGGGAACTACGACAGGCAAAAGCGCGGATTGACAAACTTCGGGATTGGCTCAAAGCGGAAACCAAAACCGATAAGCCCGAAACGCCGACGCTCTCTGTCGTCATATCCGAAATCCTCAAAGGCGGCGAGGGGCAGACCCGTTACAGCAAAATCCGTGACCTGAAAACGGCGGCAAGCGTGTTGTCGTTTATGCAGTCAAACCATATCTCGACCATAGAGGAACTGCGTGGCAAGGTGGGCGAATTCCACGGACGGCAAGCCGATTTGCGCGAACGGTTCAAACCTCTTGAACGCCGTTTGAAAACACTCGATGAACACATCAAGCAAGTCGAATCATACCGTAAACACCGAAAGGTTTACGAACAGTACCAAGGACAAAAGCCGAAACACCGAGACGCGTTCCACGAAGCCCACCGCGCCGAAATCATACTCTATGAATCGGCAGACCGCTATCTGAAAAGACACCTGAACGGGCGAACGTCTATCCCCATGCAAGCGTGGAAATCCGAGCGCGGCAAACTCACGACGGAGCGGTCAAGGCTCAATAGCAAATACCAGACGCTTAAATCTGAAATCCGCGAAGTGGAAACCATCAGGAAGTACGCCGAAGAAGTCAGCCGCACCATCGCGCCGCCGACGAAATCGCGAAGCATATTGGACAGATAACAACGAGGATGATGGATTATGCCTTTCGTCTGTTTCAGGTTGTTTTAAGCCTCTATATTGTAGAATCAACGCACGACAACACGAATAGAAATTAAGGAGGAGCAAGAGAATGAAGAAAATAACCAGTATGCTGATAGTATTTGTGTTGCTATTGATGGTATGCACACCTATAACAGCATCAATGGTATATGCGGAAAATTCCACAACAGGAGATGTCCACGACGACCGACCGGATGATGCCGATTCTGTTGGCGGCGACCAATCTACCGCTACGACAAGCATTTCCGACGAGGCACGGACATGGGCGAACGCCAACAACTTTGATTTAACGGCATTTGAGAATTACATTGCCCCTGCCGCCCATTCTCCGACCTCTGCCGACATTTCGGCTTTTGAGCATTGGATGAGTGGCGGCTCAAATCCTCGCAACCAAGTATTGAAACAGATTCAGAGTTTGACGAGCGAAGAAATTGCAAACGAACTATGGAATTATTGCAATACAATCTGGAAAGGTTGGATGAACACCGCTAACGTCGGATCGGTAGTCAGTCAGGCGAGCGGGTTAAAGAATGTTGGCGCAATGCAAGAAGGTATGTTCGCGGGCTATTTTGGCTCGCTGATTGACAGCAGTAATAGTCAGGGCGAATACAGCAATGCTGCCACGTTAGTCAAAGAGGGCTTTGTTGTATCAAGCGATGGAGTAACTTACCGTTTACATAATATGATTGATGGCACGATTGCCTATGAGATGGCCGCGCCGAAAAGCGCGACGGTATCAGAGGACGAGTTTCCGAACGGTCTGACTTCTTTCACGGAGTTCTTGCCGTTGGAGAAGCAAGAGGTCACAACAGAAGCAAAAGACCTGCTCAAGCAATATGCCCTTGCGGGAGACTTCAACGAACAATCGGGCGTTGACCGCGAAGTTTATCAAGCTGCCGCGCAATATGTCAACGACACGTTTGGCGAGTATTATGGAGAATGTCCCGGTCCAACGGTTGTCAAGGGTATTAAAGCGTTGGGAATCGAGTTTGATTCCGTAACGGAGGACACGGTCGGCTCGTCAGTTGGAGAGAAAGAGTTTGTCGCTTCGTACTTTGGTGTAGACAGCGCAGCTGCCAGTCTGTGGCGGCTTGGCTTCTTGCCGTCATTTGATGGCACAACCTATCGTTTACATTCCGGTAAAGAAGGAACTGTGGTATTTGAGGTCAGCAAAGATGACCTTGACAGTATCACCGATGTTGCTACGAATACTGATACGGATGATTCAAACTTGCCATTGCCATATATCGTAGGAGGAGTGGTACTCGCAGTTGTTTTGGTGACAATCATCATAGTTATGGTGAGAAAGAAAAAGAAGCAATAGTAATCGTTCGACGAATAGTCCGTTTTCAATTTCGCCGCCCACTCGCCGCACTCGTCCATCGGGCGCATGGTGGACATGATATAGGCGTTTCAACTCCAATCTTTTAATCAAATTTTCGTCTGCCGCTATAATGCGGCAGGCGTTCTTGTCCTTCTCCCTAAACCTTTTTTTAAGTTTCCCCCCTCCAACTTTACCAAAACACCCTTTTTCGTCCGTGCAGTTATAGAGGGGCAAAATCCCAAACATAGGGCGCGAAGCCCGCCGCCTTTCTCGGAACCGCTAACGCAATCGCCGGGAAAGGAAGTGAGGAATTTGAAACCCCAAGATAACAACCACGTAAGGCATATGTTTGACAGCTATTGCAAAAAGGTACTCAAATACAGAGTCTACGATTACTATCGCAAGATGAAGCGGCGCAGAGCGCGTGAAGTGTCTTTGAGCGAGTTGTCAGAACAGAACTTAGCGAAGCTGTCCGGCACAGATGAATATTTCAAAGACGCTTACAGCTTTCACGTTTTGGATCACGACGTTACCATGTCGGACGAGCAGATAGCCGAAGCCCTGAACGCACTACCGAAAGACCGGCGCGACATTATCCTGCTGTCCTATTTCCTTGACATGACGGACAGGGAAATCGCGGAGCGCATGGATATTGT
>JAISBV010000058.1 GCA_031266025.1 Eubacteriales Family XIII. Incertae Sedis bacterium | reverse complement strand
GAAAGACGGCCTTGCGCAGGCCTCGGCCGAGTCCCGCCGCCACGCGCGCGCTGATATAGCCGACGCTGATGCTGCACGCGGCCCCGAGCAGGGCGACGGCGAGCATGACGAGACCCACGTTCGCGATATACGCCGTGTCGCCGCGCAGTATGCCCGTGTTCACAATGTCCGACATATAGTCGGGAAGCGCCAGATCGCACATGGCCTGCCCGAACAGCAGAGCTACCACGAGGAACAGCGCGGGGACAAAAGGTCTCATTTCTTTGAAAAGTTTACGCATGTTTACTTTGATACCCCTCTGCGAAAAGTCTAAGCATATTACCTGTTACCGGGCATAGATTCGGGGCGAAAAAAATCGGAAGCGCAGGCTTCCGTTTTTCTTGATAGGAAATGCGATAATGCGATTCAGTCGAGATTGTACTTTTTCTTAAACTTCTCCACGCGTCCGCCGCGATTTGTGAATTTCTGCTGCCCCGTAAAATAAGGATGGCAGGCGGAACAAACGTCAAGCCTGATTTCGGCCTTCGTCGACTTGGTTTCAAACGAATTTCCGCAAGCGCAGGTTACATGGCAATCCACGTATTCGGGATGAATCTCCGGTTTCATCGTATTATATCCTCCTTCTGATCTTTCGTGTACGGTTACAGTGCTTATAACGCTTTAGTAGATTTTTTTCGAATGCAGGAAAAAATCTTACTTCTGTTGCGTTTCAACGAGACGGGGGATATTTCCACCGCCTGTTGGGAAAATTGTACCCGCCACCCATGCAGACCGGCGAGGGATACCTTTAGCCTCGTTATATTCTCGTACATCTAACAGAATAAACAGCCTTTTCAGTATAGCATGGCCGGCGGCGAATTGCAAATACTTTACACGGCTTGCTTGAATTTATTTTTTTTGTTTTTGATTTTTGGTATAGGAACGCGGCGACTTTAATTTCTCAATGATCGGCGCATTTATTAAGGCAGTGCCGATAGTTATCGGTTACGATAATAATTTATTGAAGAACTTATAAATGGGGAATGGTCTGAAAACCGGGGGTGATACACGCCGTTATCACGGGCTGAACGAAACCGGTCGACGGGCTGTGGCGCAATTTCTGTGTATTTCCGACAGTTCCTTTCATTGCTTTATTGGAATAAAGTGACGCTTGACGAAACGCCGTGTGAGTGGTACATTAATACAGAGCGCCGGATACGAACGGCATAGGGGATGATCGTTGTCGATCGGCGCGCAATTTGGAGGAATCAATAAAAAGGGGAGGAAAAGAAATGAGATTAAGGAAAATTTTGGCTGTTCTCGTGGCCGTGAGTTTGGCGCTTGTCGTATTCGCGGCTTGCGGAAGCGGAGGCGTTTCGACCGATGGCGAGGAAGTTGTGACGGAAGAAGAGAATACCGAAGAGGGAGAGTTCGTAAAGATATCCGTCGGCTTTGTTACGGATGTCGGCGGCGTCAACGATCAATCCTACAATCAGAGCGCTTGGGAAGGCTTGCAACGCCTTCACGCCGATACGAGTTCCGAGGTGAGCTGCATCGAGTCCAAGGACGAGAGCGAATACGCGCCCAATATCGAAACATTTGTGAAGCAGGGCAGCGATTTGATTTGGGGCGCGGGCTTCGTACTCGGCGACGCGTTCAAACAGGCCGGCATAGACAATCCGGACCGACAGTTCGCCATCGTCGATTGCGCTTACGCTCCCGAGGATGTTCCGAATGACAATGTCACGAGCGTCGTGTTCGCCAACGAGGAATGTTCTTTTCTCGTCGGCTATATCGCGGGCAAGACGACCAAAACCGGAAAGGTCGGACACATCAGCGGTGTAGCGTCCGACACGATGGAGGCCTTTGCCGTGGGTTATTACGCGGGCGTACTGGCAGCCAATCCCGATGCGCGGATAATGGGCCGGTATTCGGGAGATTTCAATGATCCCGTCGCGGGCAAGAAGATTGCGAATCAGTATTACGCCGACGGCGCGGACATCATATTCTCGACGGCCGGAGCGACGGGCAACGGCGTCATCGAGGCGGCCAAAGAACAGAACAAGTGGGTCATCGGCGTGGATACGGACCAGAACAGCATCGCTCCGGACAATGTTTTGACCAGCGCTCTGAAACGTGTTGACAACGCGCTCTACGACGTTTCGATGTCAATGCTCAACGGAATGTTCGAGGGCGGTTCCACTCTGCGCTACGATTTGAAAAACGACGGCGTGGGCTACGCCACGACCGGCAATCACATCGCGCCCGAGGTCATCGCGGATGTTGAAGGAATCAAGGCCCAAATTATAGCGGGCGAAATAAAGGTTCCCGCAACGGCTGCGGACTTCGAGGCCCTGTTCCCCGGCAAGTACAACATGTCGCCGACGGAAGCGCAGTAAATTCCGTACCGAGATACAAAGCAGGCGACTTCCATTCAATGGAAGTCGCCTGAGTGCCGGCGCCGGCAATAGCCCGCCTGCATAATAATACTGCGAGAGTACACATGACAGAAGAAAAACAACGCGTATATCGCATCGGCCCGATCAGGCCTCCGAGCGAGGCCGACAGCCTGCTTTTGCAGATCACGGAGGGCTGCACGTGGAACCGCTGCAAGTTCTGTTCGCTGTACAAGCGCAGAAGCTTCAAGGCGTTCACGCTCGAAAGCGTTAAAAGCGATATCGACGTGATGGCGGAATACGCGCGGATCGCGAAAGAGGCTTTGCGGGAAGACGGGTCATTTGACAAGAGGGCCGCTTCGGAAATATTGGGGCGGCTGGAGCCGGAGGAACAGAACTGCTGTTACCTCGTCTTTCGTTGGCTTGCGCGCGGCGGGGAGAACGTATTCCTGCAGGACGGGAATTCCTTGGCCGTCAAGCCCGAACGAATCGCGGAAGCGCTTCGCTACTTGAAAGAAAAGCT
>JAISBV010000019.1 GCA_031266025.1 Eubacteriales Family XIII. Incertae Sedis bacterium | reverse complement strand
GGAATGACGGTAAACTCCGACCGGCCATAGGCCGGGGAGTTTTCGCATGGCTCCTTCCTTCCGTTTGCATAAAGCGCAAACGGGGATAGGAGCGCAACAAAATGAATGAACAATTCTCCATTTACATACCCCGTCAACATACCTCTGAACTGTAACCTTGGTCTTAATCGGGTTTTTCGGCGCTGATTCTAATCCGGAATCAGAAATTGATAACGGAATTGATTATACAATTTTGCTTTGATAAAATTAGCTCAAAACTTGACATTCGGAGGTAGACCCCATGAAATATCCCAAGTTCATGACATTGATAAATCAAGTCCTTGGTTGCGTTTCAGGGAGTCTCATTGTTGCAATCGGTTTTTTGGCGGTCTTTGAGGCATTGGCGCGGGGCGCATTTTCAAGTCCTACGTCTTGGACTCTCGACATTTCGTCTTATTTTCTTATTTGGGCCGTATTTCTCGGATCTGCTTACGCGTATCAGGAAAAAGGACATGTGGCGGTCGATATTTTGCGCGACCTCGTCGGAAAGCGTCTGGGAAAACCTCCGAGACGGGCGATGGCCTTCGCCGGGTACATAATCGTCCTGCTTGTGATCATCGTTCTTTTCAGGGCCGGCGTGATTATTACGCTGAACGCCGCAAGACTGGATCAACTCACAATCGCGAATTTTCAGATACCGATAGCGGCTCTTTATATTGCTATTGTCATAGGCTCTGTAAACATGGCGACTACCGTCGTTTTTATTATGCTTGATATTGCGTCGGGCGGTGAAAAATACCTGTAACATAACGGCAGTCTTGATTGATAACCTTGGCAGGATAACAGTTTTATCTGCCTATTTTTGGCAGCCGACAGGCTGCGCCGGTGGCAAAAATGACTGAAACCTTGATTTTTCTTATAGCGATGTTGCTTATTTCTCTGTTTCTCGGGGTTCCCGTATCGACGGCGCTCGGTTTTACCGCGCTCGCCGCGATAATGGCCTTTATGGGAAGCTTGCATCTGACAAGGTTCGGCATAATAGCCTTTACGCAGGGAACAAGCCTGAATCAGATGGTGGCGCCGCTGTTCATAGTAATGGCGGAATTTTTGGCGCGGGGCGGCATGGCCGACGATATATACGCGCTGCTGAGCAGACTTATGCGCAGGTTGAGGGGCGGACTCGCTCTGAGTACGACCTTGGCCTGTACGGTGTTCGCCGCTTTGTGCGGTTCGTCGCCGGCGACTGCGGCGGCCATAGGCAGGATTTCTATTTCGCAGATGACAAGCCGCGGATACCGGCCCGATTTCGCCGTAGGAACCGTCGCCGCCGGCGGAACCCTCGGTATTATGATACCTCCGAGTCTTACGTTTGTGCTTTACGGGATAATAACCGAAACTTCCATAGCCAAGTTGCTGATGGCGGGTCTTCTCCCCGGGCTAATGCTCAGCGCCATGTTCTGTATTTCAATAATAATCCGAGTGAGACTTAATCCGCGAATAGTGACGGACGACCCGCCGGAAAAAACCGGGAACGCCGGTGAACGCGACAGCGACGGCGATTCCCTGCGGAAAGGAATATCAGCGGCTGTTCCCGCGTTCGCGCTCATATTTCTCGTTTTGGGTACGATGTATACGGGCTTGGCCACGCCTACGGAAGCTGCGGGCTTCGGGGCGGTCGGCGCCCTGCTCATAGTGAGTTTGCAAAGGCGCCTGAACGCAAGGATATTCAAAGAAACGCTTTTGGCTTCGGCGCGTACAAGCTGCATGATACTGTTTATGATTATAATGGGTTTTTGCCTGAGTTACGTTATAAGTTACTTGGGTATAGCGCAGCAATTGGCGACGTTTATCATAGGCAGCGGACTGAACCGTTGGTCTGTAATGATAATGCTCTTTGTTCTTTGGTTTATTATGGGCTGTCTTATGGATCCCGGCAGTATGGTTATACTGACTGTTCCATTCATCTATCCCGCGCTGATAGGCATGGGATTTGACGCCATCTGGCTCGGCGTCGTTTCCACGCTGTGCGTCGAAATAGGCATGATCACGCCGCCCGTCGGCCTGAACCTGTTTATATTGCGATCCATTTCGGACGTACCGATGGGAATGATCATAAAAGGGGCGCTGCCTTATGTGGGAGTGCTTATAACAGGATTGACAATTCTGTGCGTTTTCCCGCAAATAGCGCTCTTTTTGCCGTCAATGATGTAGGGATGATATAACTGATTTGGAAAAGGAGGAAATGATCATGAAGACAGGTAAAAGAAATCTGTGGCCGGCGGCGCTTCTGTGCGCGCTGCTTGCAATGCTGAGCGCCTGCGGCGCAAATACGGGCGCGGATTCAAACGCGGCGCCCGCGGACGGCGCGCAGGACGCCGTTTCCGAAGTGCCGGGGGGCGATGATGTGAAAACCTTTAAATTCGCGTTCCCGTTTCCTGCGGAAAGCCTTGACGGGCGGGCTTACAATTATTTTGCCGAGCAGGTGTTCGAGGAAAGCGGCGGAAGCATCGTTGTAGAGCTCTATCCGTCGGACAGTCTCGTGGCGGGCGGCGAGGTGATAGAAGCGCTGATGAGCGGCGTTGTGGAGATGTCGCACGCGGCCATAGCCGCTTTTTCACCTACGATAAAGGAATTGACGCCCTTTGAGGTGCCGGGCGGTTATCGCTCTGACAGGTACATGGAGATCACGTACGGCACGCTTGAAACTGTTGACAAAATATTCCAAAAATACGGTCTGAAATTTATAATAGGCGCGGGCGCGGGCGTGGACATGACGTTTTGCAGCAACTCAAAGCTTATTAAGACGCCTGCGGACTTGGCCGGCATGAATATTCGCGCCTCCGGCAAATGGGTGGGCGAAGCCATGAAAAGATGGGGAGGCAACCCCGTTACCATACCTGTGTCGGAAGTCACAACCGCGTTCGAACGCGGAACGGTTGACGCGGTGTACGGAGGCGACGGAACCGTGCTTGCGCCGTTCAAACTCTATGAAATGGGGAAATATGTAACATTTACAGATCTTCAGGAGCAGTACGCCGGTATTGTAATGAATGAAGCCGCCTATAATTCCCTAAGCCCCGATCAACAAGCCGCGATAGACCGAGCGAAGGACAAATTCGCTTTGTACACAGAAGAACAGCGTCAAGTGGAGATAGATAAGCTTATGCAGGCTCTTGAGGAAAACGGTAACGAGGTGTATATACTTTCCGAGGAAGAAAGCAAGGCTTTCATAGACATTTCTTTGGAATTAATGCCGGAGGCGGCGGAAATCGCCGGCCCTGACGGAGAAGTTTTGGTCGAGGCCCTTGCGAAGTTGAGGGAAGGATACAGTGAAGAATATCAATTCGGCGTTATTCCGGAGTAGGAATGACGGCGCCCAAACGATTGCCGATTAAATGACATGCGTGCGGCGGGGCGACGACCGGGCCGCCCCGCCCCGCCCGGAGCAACTCACAACGGCGGCTAATGCTTCAAAGACAAATAGCTGTCCGCGAATTTCAGAAAAATTACGGCGGATTCGGGCAGAACCCTGTTGTGTTTCCAAGCGAATACCATATTGAACCTTGGAGAATCATCTATGACAATATTGCGGAAAGCGTCGGAGTGATTATCTTCAAGGCTCTTTCTCGGCCACATACATATGTATTTGTCATTGTTGCAAATGTATTCGATTGCGATATTCGGCCTTGTGGTCGTCATGACGACCCTTGGAACAAAACCCGAAAAAATACAGGCGTTTACACATATATCGTAGAGCATCGACTCGGGCCTGTTTAATACAAAGTGCTCGTTTTCCAACTCCTTTAACCGCAATGACGTCTTTGAGGCGAAACGGTTTTCCGGCGACACGGCGAGCATGAATTCTTCGCAGAATACTATTTTTATGCTGTAATGCTTAGGCGAAAGCATCGTGTCGGAACAAAAGGCGATATCGCAGTCGCCGGATTGCAGCGCAAGCAGTACGTGATCTTCCTCTTGTTCGGTAATGTCAATTTTGATTTCGGGATAGCGTTTTGAAAACACGCCTATAAGGGAAATAATATTATACCTGCCAAGCGTTGGGGCGCCTGTGATTTTGAAGCCTTCCCGCGCGTCGGCGGCGGTTTCGCTTTTTATGTCGACGACGGCCTGCAGCGCCAAATCAAGGGATTTTGTAATTTCTATGAAGTATGGCATGACTTTGTGTCCTGCGGCGGAAACGGTAAAACGTCTGCCGTAGCGGTTCAGCAAATCTATGCCGAGATCGTTTTCCAAAGAGGAAATATTTTTTGAAACGGAAGATTGCGAAATATGAAGAAGCTCTCCGGCTTCGCTGAAATTGCCGGTGTTTACGACAGCCAAGAAGCTTTTAATTTTTATGATGTCCATGATCGGTCTCCTTTAATCGGACAGACAAAAAGAGTATCGGCGGTGCGGACAAAGAAAACGGGCAAGATATTTTTGATTTTATTCTACAATGAAAGCGATGAAATGTCAAACGGCAACCCGAATCGCCGGCGGCGGAAAAAGCAAAGAAGTTATGGTTCAAAAGAAATTGTTCTTAAGATTTTAAAGTAATCACAGTAATATTGGAGGCAGGCATGAAGAAATCCGCGCGTTTTGTAATTGATACACATGTTCATTCACAGCGGCACGCCGCCGGCGAAAAAGCGTCCGGCCGGGCAAGGGAACAGGGCAAAAAAATTACGGATTATACAGATTTGGAAAGTCAGATGGGTTCTTTGAGTACATATGACAACAGCGAGCGCTTGTTGTACGACATGGACTGCTACGGTGTGGACATGTGCATATTGCAATGCGCCTTCGGCATGACAAACGAGTTAAACGTCGAACTGATGCAAAAATACCCCGACAAGTTCAGATGTATGGCTATATCGAAGAAAGTTGTGGACAGGGCGATCGAAACCGGAGAATGGGATTACAAAGACGCCTGCGCGGAACTTGACGAACTGTGCGCCACGGGAAACTTCTGCGCAATAGGGGAAGGCCCCGTGAGCGTTCCGGACAGTGTCGCCGCCTTCAAACACAAGACATACAACCCTTCCGAGCGCATGGATGAGCTTCGAGCGACCATGGATGTCGGCAGGAAGTATAAGCTTCCGGTTACGATCCACACAGGGGGCCCCGGCGGATATCCGATAACTCACACGCGATGGCCCGAAAACTGGCATCCGTACTGGGTACATGACATAGCGGCGGAATATCCCGATGTTCCGATCATATTCTCGCACGGCGGCATGCAGGGCGGCTATATGACGGATTTGGTCGATCAGTGTATAGTCGTGGCGTCAAACTTCAACAATGTGTATCTTGAAACTGGACTGTACTGGACGGAATTGTATTACAAGGCGCTGAAATATCCGAACGTGGGGCCGGAGAAGCTCATATGGGGCACAGACTGGGGCGCGTCAATACCAACGCAAACAAAGATAGGCAACAATCCCCAGAGCTTTGGCATGCAGGTTCACACAGACGGAATCATACGGCATCAGTGCGACGTTATGGGCTGGAGTCTGAGACAGGTTGAACGTCTTGACATATCCCAAGACGATATCAATCTTATTCTCGGCGGAAACGCGCTGAATCTTTTTAAAATAGAATTTCCGGTCACGCGCATGTTTAAGGGGCGCGATAATATCGGACGCGAAAACGCGTATAAGTAAACAAACTGCCGTTGGCAGACAAAGCGGACAAAGCGCAGACAAAACAAATTTTCGGTTTCGGCTAAAGTTTTGATAATTCCGGCCGAACTATATAACGTGATTGAACAAAAGGTGTTCGCCGGATCAAAAAGATCGGGCATCTTTTGTTATCTCTATTTTTGCTTAAATGACACCTATCAAGGTCATTTAATATTCCTTCATACTCGAGACGGAATCCGCATCCTTCAATGCGGATTTTGTCTGTCCGGATATATTGTTTCGACGACGAAACCTTTGATCGGCAGGTCGGCGGAGCGATATGCGATATACGCGGGAGGTTTGTATGAAAGCGGAAGAACGACGTGAAAAGATACTGACGGCGCTGCGCGAACAAGAAGATGCTGTAAGCGCCGCCGCCTTGGCCCGCCGTATGCGCGTCAGCCGTCAGGTCATAGTCGGCGACATAGCCTTGCTGCGCGCGCACGGAAGCGAAATCATCGCCACATCGCGCGGCTATATGCTGTCCGCTCCCGCGCTGTCCGGACGTTACATCGGAAAAATCGCCTGCCGCCACAGCGTTGAGGATACCGAAAAGGAGCTGTTCGCCATAGTTGGGCTCGGTTGCGAGGCCGTCGACGTCACCGTTACGCACAAGCTCTACGGCGATATGACGGGGCAGCTGAATATATCTACGCGCGAGGACGCGGAAGCATTCGTAAAGAACGTAAAAAACAGCGAAGAGCGCCTGTTGTCCGAGCTGACGGACGGCGTACACCTGCACACGATCGCCTGTCGCGACAAGGCCGCTTTCGAAGCTGTACGCGCTGAGCTTGCCCGCTTGGGTATACTGCTGCCGGAGTAGAGCTGTAACTACTCAAACCCCACGCCATTTTTACCCGTTAAATATTTGGGCTTGACAAGCGCGGCGATTTGCCTTATAGTTTACATATGTCTTGACACATGTAAACTATATAGGAAAGGAAGCAGAATATGGAAAATATAAGCGGCAACGGGCGTGTGTGGAGTGCGCAACGGCTTACGGTAGCGGCGCTGCTGATCGCTGTCGGGATATTGATTCCCATGATTATGCCCGTCAAGATTTATATCGAACCCGCGTCGTTTACTCTTGCCAGCCATGTAGCCATATTTATCGCGATGATGATCTCCCCCGCGATAGCGGTGGCGGTCGCCGTAGGAACGACGCTGGGGTTTCTGATCAGCTCGCCGCTCGTGATCGCGCTTCGCGCCGCGTCGCACCTTGTATTCGCCGCAGTCGGCGGATTCTATCTGCAAAAGCGTCCCGAAACGCTTTCATCGCCCGTAAAGGTTCATGTATTTTCGTTTCTGATAGCCGTACTGCATTCGCTGTGCGAGGTGCTCGTCATATGCGCGTTCTATTTCGGCGGCAGTCTGACGGACTACTATCAATTCGGATTTTTCCAAACCGTTATCATACTGATGGGCGGCGGTTTCGTCGTTCACAGCATGGTTGATTTTGAAATAGCCTTGGTGATTTTCAAGGTTTTGTCCAAACAGCGCGGCTTCGCGGCAATAGCGCGAAAGTAAGGAAAGGCGCCGAGCCGGCGCTTATATGTATGAAACAACTCTCCTTTTCTAAGGAGGGTTTTTCTTTATGGTGTGATTTTGGCGGTTTTGCCAAATATCTCAATATACGAAAAATGTACAAAAATCACAGAATCGCCCTAATGACCGCCCACACAGAAAAAATCCTTGACGGATCGCTCTCAAAACAATAATATAATAAGCGATATGTATTCGGCGCGGCAAGGAGATACGATGCCCAAAATGCCCCCTGTGATAGCGGTAAGCGGCTTCAAAAATTCGGGAAAGACGACACTGATAGAACATGTGCTGCCTTTGCTCGCGGATCGCGGTCTGAATGTAGCGGTGATCAAGCACGACGGTCACCGCTTCGAAGCGGATGTGCCGGGCGCCGATACCCGACGTTTTTTGCAAGCCGGCGCAACCGGCGCGGCCATATTTGATTCTGAGAAATACATGCTCGTAAAAAAAGAGGCCGTTTCGGAAAATAACCTGCTGTTCGCGTTTTCGGACGCGGATTTGATTCTGATGGAGGGCTTCAAGTCTTCACCGTGGCCGAAAATCGAAATGCTGAGCGTAGATTTGGGTTTTGCCTGTGATCCCGGCGCCCTGATAGCGTTCGCGCTTCCCGACGGCGCGGTCGCGCCGGAATGCGAGGGAGTACCTGTAATATCGCGTAACGACTATGCCGCGTTCGCGGAGCTGATTTACGCTTACGCGCGCGGCAATACACAAGACACGGAGGATTGAGAATGCTGTGTGACATCAATTTAGAAGAAGCAACGGAACTGATTTGCTCAGGCGTTCGCATGCTTGAATCCGAGGAAACAGCTCTGATTTCGGCTATCGGCAGGATAAACGCGGAGGACGTCTTGTCGCCGGTGGATCAACCGCCCTTCCCGAGATCCCCTTTGGACGGCTATGCCTTTTTCGCCGCCGACAGCGAAGACGCCGCGCCCGAGAACCCCGCCGCGCTGATGGTAGTGGACAAGATATACGCCGGAGCTTGGTCGGATCGGACAGTGAGACGCGGCGAAGCGGTGAAGCTTATGACCGGGGCCGCGATCCCGCTTGGCTGCGACTGTGTCGTCAGGCAAGAGGACACAGACGGCGGCGAAGAGACGGTCAAGGTTTGCAAGCGGCTCAAGCCAAATGAAAACTATTGCTTTGCGGGCGAGGATTACATGAAGGGCGATCTGCTTCTGCCGGCCTTCGCGCGTATAGATCCCGCGGCGATGGCGGCGATCGCGGGCGCCGGTTTTGCGAGCCTGAAATTGATAAGGCGGCCTCGCGTATCCGTGCTGTCCACAGGAGATGAATTGACGCCGCCCGGCGAACCGCTCGGAAACGGTAAGATATATTGCGGCAACAACCTGTATATTGAAGCGCGGCTTGTCGAAATGGGCGCGGAAGTAATCATGTCTCGCATTGTAAGGGATGATCCGGATGCCATGAAGGCCTGCTTCGAAGCGGCGTCGGCGAAATCTGACGCGGTAATTTCTACGGGGGGAGTGTCCGTGGGAGAAAAGGATCTCGTGGTTCGCGTCTTGGAGTCGATGGGCGCCGATATTATATTTCACGGAGTTAATATCAAACCGGGATCGCCGGCTGTTTTTTCGAAACACAAAGGCGCGCGCTTGCTGTCGCTTTCAGGGAATCCGTTTGCGTCCGCCGCAAGTTTCGAGCTGCTTGCCCGGCCCATGTTCGCGGCCATGACAGGCGACAGTACTTTGAGACTTGCGAGGGCGTCGGCCGAATTGGCGGATGATTTCAATAAAAAAGGCGGCGCAAGGCGCTTTATCAGAGGGCGTTTCGACGGTTCGGCCGTTCATTTGCCGGACGGTCACTCCAACGGACAAATCAGATCCATGATCGGCTGCAACTGTCTTGTCGATGTGCCGGCGGACAGCGCCGAGCTGAAGACGGGAGAACGCGTTTCGGTTTTACTGTTCCCCGGCGCCCCTATATCGCAGCCAAATGACCTAAAAGGCTAAACACTCTCTTGCATGGAAACGCGAATTGATATAGAATATTTGTGGGTTCTTTGATCGGATATCGTTGTATTCGACTGCGAGAACGACGGATATATGTTTGTTTTGACAAATTACGGCGGCGCGAGCCGCAACAGGAGGTGTGATATGGGGAAATTTTATCGGTGCGAGATTTGCGGTAACCTGTTGGAAATAATCGAGGACGCGGGCATTGTTCCGACTTGCTGCGGCCTTGATATGGAGGAACTGAACGCCAATTCCTCCGACGGAGCGGGCGAAAAGCATGTTCCCGTTTTGGAGAGAGACGGTAAGACCGTGAAAGTGAAAGTGGGTTCTGTGACGCATCCCATGGAGGAAAAGCACTTTATCAATTGGATCATCGTCGAACAGGGCGCGCGCGTACAGCGTTTCGCTTTGAAGCCCGGCGAGACTCCGGAGGCCACATTTGCCCTCGACAGCGCCGCGGGTCCCGTAACGGCGTTTGAATATTGCAATCTGCACGGTTTGTGGAAGGCCGAGGCTTAACGGCAGCGGCGGTAAACAGCACTCCCCGCGATGATTCGCGGGGAGTTTTTCTGCGTCAGTCCGCCGTATACGGGAGAAGAGCCACCATACGGGCCCGCTTGATGGCTCGCGCCACCTCTCTTTGGTGAATAGCGCAGGTTCCCGTCACGCGCTTGGGCAGTATCTTTCCCCGGTCGGTAATGTATTTTCTCAATTTTTCAGTGTCTTTGTAATCAATGTTTTCTGTTTTGTCAGTGCAGAATTGGCACACCTTTTTGCGCCGCATTCCGCCCCTCTTCTTATCCATCATTTTAAACTTCTCCTTTGCCGGAAACAGTCACAAGATATATCATCGGCGTTCTCAAAACGGTATGTCGTCATCGTCGTCGTCCAAAGCCGTAAAACCCTCCGGTATATCCGGTCTTTGCGGCGTGAACGACGCGTCGGCCGACTCGGCGGGAGCGGGCGCGCGATTAAAACCGCCGCCTCCCGTTCTCTCGGACTTGTCGCCCCAATCGATGAATTCAACCCTGTCAGCTACGACTTCAGTCGTATAGACCGTGGCGCCTTCTTTATTCTTGTAACTTCCGGTTCTGATGCGGCCCTGTACCGCGACCATGCGTCCTTTGGCGAGATAGCGCTCGCACGTTTCGGCCTGTTTGCCGAAAACCGTGACGCGCGGGAAATCCGTCTGTTTTTCTTTGCCGGCGGAAGTCGGTCTGTCGATGGCCATCGAAAAAGACGCGATCGCCATCTGCTCCGCGGTATAGCGTACTTCGGGATCTCTCGTAAGCCTTCCTATCAAGATAACCTGGTTCATTGCAAGCACCTCATATTACTTTTCATCTTTGTTGATGATGAGATGACGGATTACGTTTTCTGAAATTCTAAGTCTCCTGTCAAGCTCTTTCGGCAGATCAGCAGGCGCTTTGAATTGCATGACCACATAAAATCCTTCGTTCTTTTTCTTGATGGGATAAGCCAGTTTTTTGATCCCCAATACGTCTGTTTGGACGACTTCGCCGCCGTTCGAAATAATCTCTTTGACTGTTTCGACGGTGGCTTCTTTTACATCGTCTTCCAAAGCCGCCGCAATGATGAACATAAGCTCGTAATTGTTCAACCCTTTTTCACCTCCCTTTGGACTGAATGGCTCCGGCTGTAAGCCGGGGCAGAGAGCATATGCGTACTCGATCATTATAATATGCGCCGCGCGCGAATGCAAATGATTTTTCGAAATTTTATTCCTAACGCCGCAATTGGACGTACAATCTGTTTTTCAGATAACAGTAATTGTTTTTCTGTATTTTACTTTTGCTCCCGGAGTCTTTAAAGTGTATATATGCCGGATAATGTTTAACGACGGGTAAAACCGAAAAGACCGCATCCGAACATCCGGGCATGCAAAACATCAATGAAGAACAGGGAGGACTCTTGCATGGCGCTCTTCGATTCTCTTTTGCATATAAAAACGGACGTACTTGTGATAGGCGGCGGAATAGCGGCCGCAACCGCGGCGCTCGAAGCCGTTAAAACAGCCGACGTTTTGCTTATAAGCAAGGATCGGGTCGTGGGAGGCGCAAGCATCCAAGCTTCGGGCGGAATTACATTTCCGGGCGCCGCCGGCGAGGAGAGCGAGGTATTTATAAACGACGTCCTGAATGGAGGGGAGCATATAAATAACAGGCTTCTTGTTGAAAAATTATGCGCCGAGGGCCGTCACCTTCTTGATTATTTAAAAGATATGGGTGTTATCTTTGATGTTCATCCCGACGGAAACGGTCTGAGGTTTTTTAAAAAAACGGAAGGGCATTCCGTAATGAGAAACTACCAGGACAGGCGCAATTTTCACGAATTTGCCGGAATTCTGAAATCCAATATTGTGAAGAGTTCCGTAAAAGTTCTGGAGCACACTATGGTTTTCAGCATGATTTGCACGGAAGGAAAAGTCAGCGGCGCTTTGGCCTACAAGGCTGCGGACGGTGCATTTGTCGCCGTCTCGGCGAAAACGATTATATTGGCTACAGGCGGGTATGGCCGGTTATACCGCAGAAGCGATAATTCTCTCGGGCTTACCGGCGAGGGGCACGGCATGGCGCTTGACTGCGGAGTATCCCTTATGGATATGGAAATGGTTCAGTTCATACCTCTGTCTCTCCCGTACCCTCCCGGAAGAGAAGGGGCTTTCCTTGGAATGTGTTCCTTGTACGGGCCCAAGACGGAGCTTGAGAACGCCTTGGGGGAAAGATTTATGAAGAGGTACGATCATGTAAATATGGAATATTCCACACGCGACACTGTAGCGCGGAGCATATTCAGGGAAATCGCGGAAGGGCGCGGAACTCCAAACGGCGCTGTTATTGTAAACACTGTGAAAAATGACAAGACCCTGCTTGCCGCATACAGATCGTCAAGCGCCGCCGCCTACTCACTGATAGCGGAAGTCTTCGGGGAGGAAGCGGCCCGCTGGGAAAAGCCTTTTGAAGCGGTTCCCTCGCAGCACTTCTGCATGGGAGGGATAGAGATCGATGCGAAAACCCAAACCGGCTGTGAGAATTTATACGCCGCCGGCGAAGTTTCGGCGGGTGTTCACGGAGCAAACCGTCTCGGGGGCAACGCCATATTGGAAGCCTTTGTTTTCGGCCGCGTTTCCGGACAAAACGCGGCGGAGAAAGCTTTAAAAGAAAAAAGCACGTCGGAGAATCCCGAAATGAACTCCGTTACAGAATACTGGCGGAACAAATTTGAAAGATTTGAGAGCAACGCGGCCGATAAAAATTCTGTTTCGGGCCAAAAAATAAAGCTTCGAATTTCCGATATTCTTTGGAATCACGGAAGTCTGCTGAGAAGCAAGTCTTCCCTTGAAGCCGGTTTGCGGCAGTTGGAAAATGTAGGAGAAAGCATGTCAAACATGGCCGTCCTTCCGGGAACAAGACAGAATTCATCCGTTATGGAGGCGATGGAAGCGCATTATATGTATAAAGTCGGAAAGGCCGTCCTCATGTCCGCTCTGTACAGAGAAGAAAGCCGCGGAGCTCATTACCGTTATGACTTTCCGGAAAAGAATGACGCTTTTTTGGGTAATATCTTGGTTAATCAAGACATTGGGGGGATTTTAAAACCGTTTTTCCGCAAAATCGCAGCGGGCGGCGCGGCGCCGAAACAATTTCGCCTTTGATCGGTCTGTAAAGGAACAGAATGTTAATATACGAGGAGGTATGTGCATATGAATGTTGCCGCTGAACTGTCAAAAATTGTGGGCTCGGATAACTTCACCGATGATCCTGTTCTGTTGCAAGCGTACAGGGACACGCTTTATCCTGTTGACGTTCCCATGCCTTTCGGCGTCGCGCTGCCTCAGAGCGCCGATCAGGTTCAAGCGATTGTGAAACTGTGCGGCGAGACAGAACTTCCGATTACGCCGATCGCGGTGGGAGCTCCTCTTAACGGCCCGACCCTGTGCGCTCCGGGCGGTCTGATACTGGATTTTTGTCTGATGAATAAAATCATCAGCATTGATCCTGATGAGCTTGTCGCCGTTATTGAACCGGGCGTCACCATAGGGCAAATGGTCAAAGCTTTGGAGCCGTATAAGCTTATGGCTCAATATCCGAACTCTTCGCCGCTGACCTCGGTTCTGGCGAGCATGGTTATGATGAGAGGGGTAGGACAGTACGCCACAAAATACGGGCTGGGAGATTCCTTTGTCAACGGTGTGGAAGCGATTCTCGGCACGGGAGAAAAGATAGTCACCGGCAGCGCGGCGCTTGAAGGCGCGGATTGGCATTATCGCCACTGCTTCGGCCCGGATCTCACCGGTATATTCATCGGTTCCCTCGGAACTATGGGCCTTGTGACCAAAGCCGCGATCCGTCTCAGTCCGATTCCTGAAAGCACTTGGGGTTTAGCTCTCGGTTTTGACGCCATTGAAGACGCTATGGCTCCGATTTCCCATATCGCCAAGTATCAAATGGCCGATTACATAAACGGGCAGCACTGGTATGCCGGCGCCACAACGGGGGACGATTATCCGTGGGAGGTCACGGGAGGAAAAGCGCCGCTGCCCGACGAATACATGAGGGAATGGCGGAAAAGGAAAGGGCTCCCCAACATATGGTTCCATATGGCTATAGGCGGATCGCCCGCCGAAATCGAAGTGAGGAAAAAACAGCTGCTTGACTATTTGTCGTCCCGGAACATAACCCCGATGGATATGAGCAATGATCCGTGGTTCCAAGTGCGCAACGTCCAGCTTCAAGGGGTAATCAACTGCAGTTCGGCGCGGTTTTGCAGACACAGAGGAGGCGGTTGGGTTTCGTTGGTTATGCTGGCGCCTATCAAAAAATGGGGTGAAATCTTAGAACCTTTGGTTGAAAAGGGGAAAACTTTGGGCTTTGACCCCACATACCTGCTTAAAGTCTACGGGCCCTACGGACACTCTTCCCAGTGCCGCTTCGTCGTTTCATTCGATAAGGGCAGCCCCGATGAGAGGGCGCGGGCGTTTGCCTTTACGGAAACAGTAGCGAAGCACGCCGTTGAAAAAGGCGCGAACGTTCATCGTCAAACCATGCACCCCGAGATCATTCAGTCCCGGCAGCCCGAGTATTTTGCTCTCTTGAAGCTCATAAAGAGCTTGGTGGATCCCAAATGCATTTTAAATCCGGGAGTATTGAATCTGAGCAAAGAAACGCTCGCATACAGACAGGGAGGAGAAGCGGAAGATGCCGGATAAAAATTCAGTCTATAAGAACACAGGGCTGTGCGCAAGATGTAAAGTGTGCAGGGAAGCTTGCGAAAGCCCCGTACCTATAACGATGATGCCCGTATGCCCCGCAGGTATTACATATAAGTTTGACAGCTATTACGGCACAGGACGGGTCACCGTCGCGCGAAAATACATGGAAGGCGTCATTGATTATAACGAAAGCTTGGCAAAATTGGTCTACAGCTGCACCCTGTGCGGCGCCTGTCACGTGCAGTGCCCGATCAACGGCTTTGACCCAACAGAGGTAACAAGATACCTTCGTGAGGAAGCCGCGGCAAAAGGCTTTGCCTCAAAATATTACAGTGTTCCCGAAGAAAAACCTATTTCGTACGAAATAAGAGCCGACAGCGATATTGGGCTGCTCGCAGGCTGTACGAATAACGGCGATGAAACCCTCGTGAAAAATGTGGCGAAACTGCTGAAGGCAGCGGGAGTAAAATTCAAGACCGTATCGCCGGCCGTGGGAGCTTATTCGGTCAGAAAAGGCGATAAAGAGGACTTCGACAGGATAAAAGCCGGAACAACAGAAAGCCTGAAATCCGCGGGGATTAAAGAATTGATCGTATACAGCCCCTTGGATTACAAGACGCTGCTTTTGGATTATGAACAGGATAGCATAAAGATAAGCTTCTATACGGATTATCTTGTCAATCTGACGTTTAAAGCGCTGCCGTCGGTAAAAAAGGTCGCGTATCATGATCCCGCCCATCTGGGACGGTTTACAAACTACAGGGACGTACCGAGACAGTTGCTTAAGAAAATCGAAAATCTGAAGCTTACGGAGTTTAAGAGGGCCGGAGCAAATACCCTCTGCAGTTCAAGTCTGCCGGACTGTGACGAAAAAATCGTTGCGACTGTTTCATCCCTGCGTCTTGCGGAAGCGGCGGATATCGGCGCCGAAATGATAATCACGTCCTGCTTCAACTGCAAAAGAACCTTAGAGAAACAGGCAAAACTTGAAAATTTGCCTATTTCGGTAAAAGAAACAGCCGAATTTTTAACAGAGCTTTTGCCGGAATAACCGGAGAAAGGAGAATAATTTTGAAAATCACAGGAATCAAATTATACCCGCTTACCTTGAGGTTCAAGCAAGTTTTCGAGGAATCGTTCGGAACGGTGGGCAAGGTGGAAAAAAACGTATTAATTCAAATCTTTACGGATGAGGGCATCTACGGTCTGGGCGAGGCCATAAGTCTCGGCCCGTGGTATTCTGTGGAAACTCAGGGGTCAATAATGTTCCTGATCAAGGAGTATATAGGCCCTAAAGTGTTGCTTGGGGAGGATCCGTTCAATGTCGATAAGATATGGAACGGCATGGACAATGTTTCAACGAACAATACAGTAGCGAAATCCTGCGTGGATTTCGCCCTGTACGACATTATGGGCAAGGCGCTCGGCGTTCCCGTGTACAAGCTTATCGGAGGCAAGTTCGCGGACAGAATACCGATGAGATGGGGCATCGGCAACGGAAGCCCGGAGCAGATGGTCGAATTCGCCTTGGAGGGCATCGATAAGGGCTTCCGGGGGCTTAAAATCAAATGCGGCATAGATGTACGCAAGGATATCGAGATTGTCAAAACCCTCAGAAAGGCCATAGGCGACGACGTCGACCTGACGGTGGACGTGAATCAGGCGTATACGCCGGAGCAGGCAATAAGACTTATAAAGCAGATGGAGGAATACAATGTTCTCTGTGTCGAACAGCCTGTCCTTGCCTTCGATCTGGACGGTTTGAGAAGGGTCAGGGATAATACAACCGCGTCGATCGGCCTTTGTGAAGCCGGTCTGACTTCTTATGAGATCATGAAAGCAATCAAAAAGGAAGCTGTGGACTATGTTCATTTGAAGATTGCCCGATCCGGCGGTTTTTACAGAGGTAAACAGATCGTAGGTATGATCAGGGCCGCCAATATGTCCTGTACCGGCTCGACTCAGCTTGGTATGGGCGTAGAATTGGCCGCTGACGCTCATTTCGCCGTGGCGACGAAACAGCTTGGCAATCCGCCGTATCATATCCAAGGATACGGTTCCGGCTTGATGAAGCTGTTCAACGTGTCCGAAACCACAAATATTACCGACGATATCGTAACCAAGACGCCTATTATTAAAGACGGATACATGTATGTTCCCGAAGATCCCGGTCTCGGTGTGGAAATCAACCCGGCGGGCGTTGAAAAATACATGGAAGAGAGCCCCGTTGTCATTGGCGATTGCGGAGCTTCCAAGTGAGGATGCGCCGGCAATAAACGAGACCGTTTCATTTCGAGACGATCCCTGTCAGCCCTGTTTGATAATATGAGAGGAGTTTGGTATGAGACAGTTTATTACGCTTGCCTTATGTTTTTGTGTAATAACCGCATTTGCGGGATGCTCTTCCGGCGACGCTCCGAGCAACGCCCCAAGCAATGCCACGTCTTCTGCGGATACCGGTTCCGAGTCGGAGCAACCCGCATCTTCGCAGTCTTCTGCGGCGCCTATTGAAATCAATATTTCAACCGTTCAGACCGACGCCCAGCTTTTGGGAAGGGGCGCGAATTTACTTAAAGAAAGACTTGAAAGCTCCGACATCGCCGACAGAATAAACGTAAGGGTCTATACCGGCGCGTCTCTGTACAACGCAACGGAAGAAATTGACGCCCTCCGCAACAATGATCTTCAGATAGGATTCGTCAACGGAACCAATCTGGAAGCGGTGTCGCCTCAGATGGGGCTGTTCAAGCTTCCGTATATGTTCTCTTCCGTGGAGTCCGCATACAGGGTTCTTGACAGCGGCATAGCGGACGATGTATTTGAAAGCATCGACAATTTCAAGGTTTTGGCGTCCATAGGGATGGGTCATTCTGTTATAGGAAACAGTAAGAGACCGCTTAAAGCGCCGGAAGACCTTGAGGGATTGAAACTCAGAGCGCCGGGATCCATTGAATCTTCTATTGTCGAGGCCTTGGGCAGCACGGTTGTGGTTATATCTTCCGAGGAAACATACAGCGCCTTGCAGCAAAATGTCGTGGACGGTTTGGCGACGCCAAGCCTTGTGTTCGAGCAGAGAAGATATTATGAGGTGCAGGACTACCTTACTGACGCGGGCATGATGTTCTTCCCTATAGCCTTCGTCATTGCGGGCGAAAAGTTCTGGGACGGTCTTCCCGAAGATATTGCCCTTGAAATGTCCGAAATCATGGCTGAGCTTTCTGCGGAGCTGAGACAAGAAGCGGTTACGGGCGCGCAGAACACATTTGATCTCTGCGAGCAGGAAGGCGTCGCGGTTTATACGCTGACGGCCGACGAACAGACCGCTTGGAAAGAAGCGACGCTCACGGTCTACGACATGTACAAAGATCAGGTCGGCGAGGCTCTGATCGAAAAGACCCGCGACAGGGTAAAGGAGATCGGCGACTGACAGTCGGAGGTGTCGATATGAAGCCCATTATTAAGGCGTGGGATACCGTTGAAAATTGGCTGTCTGTAATTTTCTTTTCATTCAGCCTGTTGCTGATGTTTTACGAAGTGTTGGGACGCAACATACTTCATTCCTCAATATACTGGGTGGAGGAATTGGTTACGTTCAGCATGGTCTGGTCTATGTTCTGGGGGGCAAGTATCATAGTTCGTAACAAAAAGCACGTGGCCGTGAAGGTTTTTGTCAATATGCTCAGCGAGGAGAATCAAAATATACTTAACCGGGCCGTCAATATAATAGCCCTGTGCTTCAGTATTATTTTACTGTACAGCGGAATCCGGCTCGTCGGCGAAATATTTGTAGCGGGCAATGTTTCCGAAAGCCGCCTTAACCTGCCCATGTGGATAACGTACCTTATTATGCCGATAGGCGGCGTCTTCTTGAGTTTCAGTTGGATTTTCAGGCTTTTCAACGATCCTATCGTCAAGGGGTGGCATAAGAAAAAATTCACCTATATAATGATTTTGGTTATAATCGCTATATTCCTTTTGATTTTCAACGCGCCGAGCCCTCTTGTCGCCTTGGCGACAGGACTGTTGGCGTTCCTTGTAATGGGCATACCCGTGTCTTTTGCTATGGGCATGATCGGATGCCTCGTGATTCTTGCTTTCGATTTGTCCGTGACTTCCGCCATTTCGCAGAAACTGTTTTGGAGCATGAGCAAGTATACCCTTTTGGCAATCCCGTTTTTCATCATGGTGGGCAATATACTCTCAAAGAGCGTCATGGGGGTGCATCTGCTCGAATTGATGAGCATGATGCTGAAAAGAAGGAATGCCGGCGTCGGCATAGCGGTTATGGTTGTTTCCATGATATTTGCCGCGATGTCGGGTTCCAGCGTGGCCAACGCGGCCGCCTTGGGGCTGCTCTGCATTCCGCTGATGGAAAAGCACGGGTATCCAAGGGATTTCGCCGCAGGGGTTTTGGGAACGGGAGGCACACTTGCGGTGCTGATACCTCCGAGCATCAATCTGGTCTTATTCGGCGCCGTAGCCGGAACATCTATAACAAGCCTTTTCAAGGCAGGGATACTTCCCGGCGTTTTGCTCGGGATAATTCTTTGCATTTACATCTACATAGCGGCGAGGAAAAAAGGCTATGATCAAAGAGACCGAAACGCCGTCATAATTTGGAGCGACGTGGGCGGGAAATTCGTGAAATCCGTTTGGGCCCTGCTTATGCCTATTATAATCCTCGGCTCTATCTACGCCGGAATTGCCACTCCGACGGAAGCGGCGGCGGTTTCCATAATGTACGCCTTGATTGCCTGTTTCTTTATCTACAAGGATATAAAGCCGAGCAATCTGTACGAAATGATCAAAGAGAGCGTTCATATGTCGGCAAGCATTTATTTCATCGTCATGGCGTCGGGTCTCTTCGGATTTATAATAACCAAGGAACAGCTGCCGCAAATGGCCATGGAATTTGTTGTTAACTCCAATATGGGCCCGGCTCTTTTCCTTGTACTGCTTAACATTATTCTGCTGATATGCGGCTGTTTTTTGGGGGCGGCTTCGATCATCGTCATGATTGCTCCCATTGTGGCGCCCATAGCCCTAAGGCTTGGTATCGACCCGGTGCATCTCGGCATTATTTTCACAATCAATTTGGAGATAGGTTTTCTGACGCCGCCCGTCGGTACAAACCTGTATGTGCTGACTGCCGTGGCGGATTTGCCTTTTGAAAAAGTCGTAAAGGCTTGCATGCCGTTTGTATTGCTTTTGTTGGTTGGTTTGATTATTATAACCTATGTCCCCGGCATAAGTCTGCTGTTCGTTTGATCTTACCGCTGTGAAAGGAAAGGTACGGCAAATGCTTGATGTAAAAGTGCGCAGATACGATCCCGACGAAGCTGTCGCGCATTCCTTGGAACACTTTTATATTGACGCGGAGACAGGAGATTCCGTCCTCGGTCTGCTCACTTATATAAAGAACAATTTGGACGAAACATTTTCTTTCAGGGCGTTTTGCACGAACGAGCATTGCGGGGAGTGCGGTGTTCGGGTAAACGGCCGCCCGGTTCTGGCCTGCCGCGAAACGGTCGCCGAAGATAATCTGTTGATTGAACCCTTGGCGGGATTTCCGCTTATTCGTGATCTTGTCGTGGATACCGCGCCCACAATCGAAAAAATTCAGTCGATATTTCCCGACATTTCGTCTTTTACCGGCGCTCATGAAGCGCCGGGTCTAAAATCATTTGCCCCGAACGACAGTTTAACGTTTTTCTTATCCGGGCGGTGCAATAATTGCGGACTCTGCATGAGCATATGCTATCTTTTCGACCTGAATTCCGAAGCGCTTTCCGGCCCGGCGGTTTTTATGGCGCTCGCCCGATATTTGATGCGTGCGAATACAGAAGAAAAGCTTAAGGAGTTGGCGGATATCGCCAAAAAGCATAACTTTCTCAGGTGCACACTCTGCGGTAAATGCAAAAGGGTGTGCCCGCAGAATATAGATTCGGTCTCGGTTATTTCCATGATTTATAAAATGTTTCGGTCTAAGGGTCTGCTTACCGATGAGGAAATAAAAGAATCACTTTTATCAAAGGCTGTCGGCAGAAATGACAAAAATGGAACTTGATTTGCGGCGGCAGCCGGGCAGGTCGCAGCGGCGACAGCAAAATGCCGGCAAAAGTGGAGGTGATTATGGATCTGAGAAGCGTTATTGAGAAGTTTAAAGATCTGGGAATGATTGTCCTTGAGGAGGCGGAGACCCCTATTTGGCGGATTTCCCCAAAGCTGTGGGCCGAGGACGACGCGTTGTTTTTCAGCAATATTAAGGGATACCCCTTCCCGATTGTCGGGAACTTATGCAATTCGCGTGAAAAGTTGGCGGCGTCCATGGGCGTTCCCGCGGATGAACTGCTCCGGGAATATGTGAAGCGCGCCGGCGCGCCTCACGCCCCTGTAACGGTTGCGACAGGCCCCGTCAAGGATGTAATATACACAGGCGACAATGTAGATATGAGCATCTTCCCCGTCCTGCTCCAGCACGAGCGCGACGGCGCCCCGTATATTTCTTCGGCCGTTGATTTCGCGCGCAATGATAAAGGCGGTCACAACGTCGGGATTCGCAGACTTATGTTCTTAAGTAAAGACGAAATAACTTTCAACGCCACGTCGCCGTCCGACCTTAAGGCCCTCATCGGAAAAAGCAGGGAAGAAAAACGGCCCTTTGAAATAGCTTTTGCCGTCGGCGCGCATCCGCTTGTGTATTTGGGCGCGCTTACAAGAGTACCCGTAAACGATGAACTCTCCCTTATCGGAGGGCTTTTTCAAAGGGCTCTTAATACGGTAAAATGCGAAACCGTTGACATACTTGTTCCCGCCGACGCGGAAATGATTATCGAAGGGCTTGTTTATCCCGACGAGCTTGTAAATGAGGGCCCTTACGGCGAAGTTCTCGGATTTTACGGTGAAAGCAAGGTGAACGCGCGAATGGAAATAACCGCTGTCACCCACAGAAAAGATATGATATTCCAAACCCTGACGGCGGGAGGCGATCATATCTGGAATACGGACGGCGCGATGCTGTCCGGCTTGCGCGCCGAATTATCCGTTTGGAACGCCTTGAAGCAAGCCGTCGCGAAACCGATAAACGTGTTTTCCGTGCCCGCCGCCGGAGGGCAGCTGACTGTGAGAGCTTCCATAGACGCGCAAAACGAGGGCGACGGGAAAAACGCGCTGCTTGCCGTATTGTCCTGCCTGAGCAACGTGAAATGCGCGATCATCACAGACAAAGACGTAAATATATTTGACGGCAGGCAGGTGGATCATGAGATTGCCACAAAAGTGCAGCCGTCAGAGGATGTTATGATCATAAATAACGTCAGAGCCATATCCGTTGATCCTTCGCTGTCCGGCAGACCCGCGCCCTTGGCAGGCTCAAAAATGGGCATAGACGCGACAGCATCAAAAAAGCTGCCGGCAAGCACACTTGAGCACAGTAAACCTCCGTTCAGCGATATTTATTTGAATGACGGTAATCCTTGCCAAGGCGGAAGCGAATTGGCCGGAAAAGAATTGGAAGACGCCATTTATGAATTTGTTGTAAGCTCGGAGAACGGCGCGTGCATGTTTACCCAAATATGGAAAAACATGTTTTCATCGGAGTATAGGGAAATCCTGTCCGCGATCAGCCGCCTGTACAAAGCCGGAAAACTTTCGAAGGATAAGGCCGGGCGCTTTGTTTCCAAATTATAAACTCTGAAAGCCACTGACGCGCCGCTCGGAGACCGCTGATGAAAGAGCGTAAGGTTTTCAAAATTTACGGCTGCGATTATGACCCCAATCCCGATACTTACGCGCTCAGGAGGAAATTAAGCCGCTTCATTTCCTTGGGCGGCAGAGAATGTATTCGCGGGCCGTACGATATATTTATCAAATTTTGGGATCGGCTGCCCATGGATCGGCTTCCTTGCGTAAAGGGAGACAAATATCCTTGCCCCGGATATTTATCCGCATCTCCGGGCTTCGAAACAGAGATATATCCCGAAACTTTCAGGGATCATATCAATTCGGGCGGCTGCCGCGATTACTGCCGGCGGTTCGGCGAAGATTATAACGGGGTGTTTGGCAACCGGAACGAGATTCCCGTACTGTTTGGAGTCGATCACGCGCTGACGGGCGGAATCGTCAGGGAACTGCTCAAGTCTGAGCCCGACATGAGACTTGTGATCTTTGACGCTCATTTTGACGGCTTTTCCCCAAAGGTTCGCAACGATTTGGTTGGTTATTATGACCGGGACGCGCGCTACGAGTATTTTGGCGACGACTTTACCGGAAATTACGACGCGGGCTCATTTATTCATTATCTAAAAGAAGAAGGCTTTCTTGATCCCAAGAATCTGTCGGTTTTCGGGGTGGAAAGCCTTCCTTCGCGTGAAATGAAATACATGGGCAACAGCAGGATAAGAGCGTACTCGGAAGAATACGACGCTTACGCAGAAGGCGGAAGCCGCATATTGTCCGCGGACGCTTTAAACGCCGCCGCCTATTCCCTGTCTCTTAGACATGGGGTTACAACTTTACATGGACAATATTCCCTGTCCGGAAAGAAAGTATACATTTCTGTCGACGCGGATGTGCTGAAAAGCTCTTTAGGCGCCGTAACGAGGTATGGCGGGGGGAGTATTTCCGTCCGCAAAATCATTGATATTCTGACGGCGCTGAATATTTCCTCGGCGCAAATCATGGGAATAGATATTATGGAAATTGACATAAGCAAAATGTTATACGAAAATGTAAGTGAGGAGGAAATTTTCAACGAGACGGTAAGCCTGTTGACGGGAATAGCGGAAATAATGAAACAACAGTAACTACTCAAAGGTGCATTAAGCAGGGAGGCGATATCGGATGAATTTACGACAGATGGAATACTTCGTCACCGTGGCCGAGTATTTGAACTTCACCAAAGCCGCAAACAGCCTTTATATTGCGCAGTCCGCTCTGAGTCAGCAAATCTTGGATATGGAAACCAAAATGGGGATAAGCCTTTTCACGCGGACGAAGAGATCCGTTGTCCTGACGGCGGCCGGAGCGGTATTCTATTTGGAAGTAAAAGAGCTTTTGAAGCAGTATCACGCGGCAATGGAAAAGGTGTATCAGGTGGCGCGCGGGGTTACGGGCACTTTGCATATCGGGGTCGCGGGAGCCACGCTAAGGCTCTTCATGCCGCAAATCATCAGGCGTTTTCAAGAGGAATATCCCTCTATAAACTTGAAATTTTTCGAATATTACCACGGCGATCTCCTGCCGATGTTGGAAAGCGGCGAAGTGGATGTTATCTTTCCTATGAACATGGGGCCGGACGGCAGTTTGAAGAATATAGAAATTGAAGTTATCTATAAAGATGAAAATGCTTTGGCGATGCCGATAGAACATCCTCTGGCGGGAGAGGACGAGGTGGAACTGCCGAAAGCAGCTCAAGAAAAATTCATCTTTCTTGACAGAAACATTTCTCCTTTGGGTTATTACGCCAAAATACGCATGTGTGAAAACAACGGCTTCAGCCCGCAAATCGTCTGCGTTGTCAAAAACATTGATACGATTTTGTGGCTTATCGAATCGGGCATAGGCATATCTATCCTGCCGTACTGCTCAAGACATATTTCATTTCCGGCCGTCAGGTTCGCCAAGATAAAAAACGAGAGCAGTATATTCACCATGAGCATCGCCTATTTGCGCGGGAACGACAATCCCGCCGTGCAGCTGCTCTTGAACCTCATCAGGCTGGAAAGGGACAGCATAAGGTTTAACTCCGTGTATCCGTTTTGACGTGGGGTGACAATGTCGTCCCGGACTTATTCCGCTTGTACCGGCTGCCTTGGGCCGGGGAAATCCAAAGATCAAAGTAAAAATATAGAATAATAAGAAAATATTGTATTGACATGTATGCCGCGACATGCTATCATAGCAGCAAGAAAAGGATTGTCGTTCGGCGGTCTGTCCATCATCCTTTATAGGAGGTGGGGCCTATGATACACTATGTGACGTTTGATGAACTACTCTCGTTAGCATTGGTTATCATCGGAATACTTGCCTTGGTTTTAAACAAGCGCAAGTAGCACAGAAACCGTCGTTCATAAAGATCGACGGTTTCTCTAAATTTCTTTAGGGACGACCGTCGTCCGAAAAACGGCAGTCCTTTTCTGTTTTTAATTGTAACCCGGCCCGGAGTGAAACGCAAGTAATTTTTTTGCAAATCCTTTTGAAAAAAATATTGAAATATTTCAAAAATGTGACCGTTTTGTGACCGCGAGGGTGTATAATATACACAGAATCAGGCAAAAAACCCGAAAACAGCACAAAATAGCTTTGCAGACGCTGATTTTGGAAATATAATACAGACAGAGTCTGCCTGTTTCGGCTCAGTTTCCATGTAACGTTTTTCTTAAAATGTTACATGGTTCTTTTTTTGTTGAAATCTCAACGCGTTTCTTTATCAATAACACTCATTTGAAAAACGTTTTTCGCATCAAGATATCAATTTTTCATTGGAATTTCAAGCTTTGTCAAGCCATGTAACATTTTAAGAATTATGTTACACGATATCGGTAGATATATTAAGCGGGAGACGGCTCGGCGCCGCGCTTCGCAGCCGGCTGCAAAATGAGCATTCCGTGCGGTTGCAGTTGAAAAAGAGAGGAGAAGCAGAACGTGAAAAACATAGAAAAGAACACGCGGCATCGGTTTGTTTTCGCCGGATGTATCTTGGTCACATTGGCACTCGCAATAATATGTCTGCCGGCGGCCTCTGCAGAGACGGAGGGCGTGCTTACATATACGCTGAACGGAACCGAGGTTACGATTACGAAGTGCGACACGAGTGCTACGAGCGAGCAGGTGGCTGATGCGTTTTACCAAATCACCTCATCATCAGCCATAAGTATAACGAGCATAGGCGGTTCCGCGTTTAATGGCTGTACCGGCTTGACGGAGATTAACTTGCCGGATAGCGTGACAAGTATTGAATCTCAAGCATTTCGCGGTTGTATCGGCTTGGAGTCTATCGTTATTCCGAGTAATGTAACGAATATCGGTTCTCAAGTATTTTTTGAGTGTACCGGCTTGACATCCATATCTGTCGACAGCGCTAATCCCGCTTATTCGAGCAGTGGCGGTGTGTTATTCAATAAAACGGGAACCCGAATTATTCAATATCCCCAAAGGAACGCTCAAACAAGTTATACTGTTCCGAACGGCGTGATAATCATAGGCGAGGAGTTTCGCGGTTGCACCGGACTTACAAACATCAATATTCCGGACGGCGTGACAAGTATAGGCAGTAATGCGTTTTACGGTTGCACCGGTTTGACAAGCATTGATATTCCGGACGGCGTGACAAGTATAGGCAGTAATGCGTTTTACGGTTGCACCGGTTTGACAAGCATTGATATTCCGGACGGCGTGACAAGCATAGGCAATTACACGTTTTACGGTTGTACCGGTCTGGCAGGCATCGACATTCCGAACAGTGTAAAGAGTATTGGCAGCTCTGCGTTTTACGGTTGTACCGGTCTGGCAAGTATTAATATTCCCGAGGGTGTGACAAGTATTGGATTCGCTGCGTTTCGCTACTGCTCCGGCCTAACAGACATCAATATTCCTGGCAGCGTAACAAGCATCGACAGTGTGGCGTTTGAAGGTTGCACGGGTTTGACAAGCATCAATATTTCCGATGGCGTGGCGAGTATTGGATATGTCGCATTTGGCGGTTGCACAGGCCTGTCAAGCATTAATATTCCTGACAGCGTGACAAGTATTAGATATAGCGCATTTAGCGGTTGCACAGGCCTGTCAAACATTAATATTTCCAATAGCGTGACGAGCATTGAACATGGCATGTTTTATAATTGCACCGGCTTGACAAGCATAACAATTCCTGATAGCGTAAAGAACATTGGATATCAGGCTTTTGACAATTGCACCGCTCTAAAAAGTGTCAATATTCCTGAAGGCGTAACGAGCATTGAGTATAACGCATTTAGCGGTTGCGAAAGCCTGACAAGCATTGTAATTCCGGACGGCGTGACGAGTATTGGGGACAGTGCGTTTCGCTACTGCTTCAAACTTGCAAGCGTTGTTATACCTGATAGCGTGACGAGCATAGGGCCGCAGGCTTTTAACAATTGCTACCTCCTGACAAATATCAATATTCCCGGCGACGCGACGAGCATAGGGGCACAGGCATTTCGCGGATGCTCCGGCCTGACAAGCATTACTGTTCCCGCAGGTGTAACAAGCGTCGGAGCTGACGCTTTTTACGGTTGCAGCAAACTGACCGAGATCATTATAGAACATGGTATGCTTGATCTGCCTATATATTTTCTGACGGAAACTTCATTCAAGAATGACCTGCTGCTGTATGTTCCCACAAGCGTAATCTCCGTGGGCGGACAACCGGCTTTTTCGTTCAATCTGCCGACGGATATTACCCTGTCCGGAAAACCGATAATCTACGGCGTCACGGAGAGCTTTATAGTCGCGTGGGCAGAGGCCAACGCCGCAAAAGGCGCGAAGCTTCTCGAAATCAACGGTAAAATCAACAGGACGGACTACGACGATACTTGGCGAAATGTGCCGTATCAACATATTATCGAGACAGTGATGCCGGACAATTTGGCGCTGAAATTTGAGATCGTGAACGGCGAACTTCCGGAAGGACTGGAGTTGATGCAAAAGGGCGCCGTATACGAAGGATTGACCCTGCTGAGCGGTCAGTTCTACGGCGCGCCCCTCAAAATCGGTGAATTCGAAATAGAAGTGGAAGTGCGCATAGACGTGGGTACTTGGAACTATCTGCTTGACCTGCAAAAAATCACGCTGAGTGTCGATATACCGAGCGACGCCGTATTGCTCGACAAGGTGAACGACTACGATATCACGACGCCCATAGGCGCCATAGATTTGGACGGCGCGTATTGGGTTACGGTGTTTGACGATCAGGTATATGAGATCGCCGACGCCGATCTCAACGGCGATGGTCGTATTGAACGCAACTTCCCCGATTTTGTGCATTTCTGGATAGACGGCAAGGTGTTGGCAAGGGATACGGACTACGACGCGGATGAAGGCAGTACGGTAGTCACGGTATACGCCAAGACCTTTCAAGCCTTAGACGACGGCGCCGTACATACCGCTTCCGCAGAATTCAGCATAAAGGGTGTACAGACTGTGGCCGCGCAGAATTTCCGCGTGAATTTGCCCGAACCTGTGCCGGAAGAGAAACCCGATCCCGATCCGGAACCGGAACCTGAGCCTGATCCCGATCTTAATACCAACCCTGACCCGGATACGGAGCCCGGTTCTGATCCCGAGCCCGATCCTGAACAGGAGCCCAATACAGACCCTGATCCGGATACGGAACCCGGTTCTGATCTCGACCCGAATACCGACCCCGATACGGCGCCCGAACAAAACACACCCCTGCCCGGCGGAGTCTCGGGCGGCGGGTACACGACTGCGGCCCCTGCTCAGCCCGGCCCGGAACTAAACAGCCCGGCCGTCTTGACGACGCCGAGCGACACGAGTACGGCGGACGAAACGCCGGTCGCCCCGGTAATTGCGCCGGAAGCCCTCATAACTATAGCCGAGGACACAAACACGGCCGGCGGAGACACAAATCCCGCGGGCACGGCCGGCGCGGCCGCGATAGACGGTCTGCCGCGCAATGAGAACGGCCTGTTTTACTTTGTGCTCGACGGCAGCGGCGCGCCGCTTGAAGCGCGCATCGACATTCCGCTCGCGGACTTCGCCGATATGTATTTTGACGGGGAACTTTGGATGCCCGGCGAGGACTACGAAACGCGCGAAGGCAGTACGATTCTTGTAATCGCGGCGGAGAAATTAGCCGGG
>JAISBV010000101.1 GCA_031266025.1 Eubacteriales Family XIII. Incertae Sedis bacterium | reverse complement strand
CTCAACAGGTGCGGATGGGATATTGGGCGGCTCGGAGCGACGGGGCTGTACAACATCAGCGCCGCGGTGTCCGCATCGGAAGCCAAACCAGGCGATCTCGTTTTCTTTACCGGCACTTATGACACCCCCGGTATGTCCCATGTGGGTATCTATGTGGGCGACGGAATGATGCTCCATTATGCATAGCGTCCATATATGCGTATCGAAATTGAAAAAGCCGCGAGGATATAAACTCTCGCGGCTAAAACACTGCGCATAATATTTGGGCGTGCGGGGACGATATTCTAAGACGAATCGTAAAACATAGTGGCGGTTACTCCTTTCGCGCTGATTACAGGCTGTCCAAGAACTCCATAATGTCCGGATTTTTTGTCCAGTCCTCGTATTTGCCCGGGATTATTTCGGGATAAGCATTTTCAAGGGCTTTTCGCTTCGCTTCCATGTCCATTTTTGCGTAAATATCGGTAGTGGCAATATCGACATGACCGAGAATATCCCGAACATAAACAAGATTTGACCCTGATTTGTACAAGTGCATCGCTTTTGAATGCCTCAAAATGTGAGGAGTGATGTTTTCGGGAATGTTCGGATCTTGTTTGTGCGCGATTTTCGCGTATTTCTGCAATACGTAAGTTACGCCGCCACGGGAAAGCTTGCCTCGCCCTTGGTTGAAAAACAACGGATAAGAGTCCCTGCCGTCCATGTCAAGTTTGTTTTCCGCAATATATCCGCGCAACATAGTTGTCGTATTATCCATTAACGGGACAAGTCGTGTTTTTCGCCCTTTCCCTGTCAGCGTGATTTCCCTTGGGGCATCAAGGCGAATATCTCTGACGAGAAGGTCGCAGACTTCTTGAACACGTCCGCCTGTGTCGTAGAGCACGCTTAGCAGCACGGCATCGCGCCGCCCCTTCTTCGTTGTTACGTCGGGCTGACGCAATAGAAGCTCTGTCTGTTCGGGCAAGAGATAACCAATAACAGGCTTTTGGTATTTCTTGAACTTTATGCCGATGATGTCCTGTGCAAGCTGAAGCACGCTCGGTTCTTCGGACTGCGCGAACTTGAAAAAAGAATGAAGCGCGCCGAGCCGTGTGTTGCGCGTGGCTATGCTGCATTTTCGCTCATTTTCAGCGTAATCCAGAAATTCAAGGATTAACTTTTGGGAAATTTTGGAGAATGTCAGCTTTTCAGGACTTATCCCATGTTTGTTTTCACAGTATTTAAGGAACAGCCTGAACGTATCGCGATAAGACTTTATCGTGTTGGGAGAAAGATTGCGCGTTCCCGCCAAATGCCGCGTAAAGAATGCGGTTGTCGCTTTTGCGTAATCAGTAGCCATTGTTCCACACATCCAACGGAATTCCCGGCACTATAGCGCCAAGCGCTTTTTCAAGCTGCGCGGTTATCTGCGGAAATACGTCTGCAGTCAAATGCAGATAATATGCGGTTTCGTTCTGAGTGACGTGTCCCATGAATGTTTGCAAGTAGGGCATCATCGCCCCGATGTCTTTGCCTTCAAACGCCCAGCGCCGCAAGCAATGAACCGCAAATGTGTGACGAAAATCATGAATCCGCGGTCCGCCCGGCCTGCCGGGTTCGCGGCTTTTCCCGCAGTGCGGAATCCCGGCTTTTCGTAAGAAGTCCATATGGTTGCTGTCGATGGTTCCTGCCTTGATGGGTGAACTTCCGTCCCTCGAATACGGGAACAGCCATGCGTCGGTCGGCGAGTCTTTATGAACCTGCCCGCAATAGTCTTTGATTCTGCCGAGCATTGAATCAGAAACCGGGATTTGCCGCACCCTGCCGTTTTTCGCGTTGTTGATAGTAATGACTCCGCTCTCTGTGTCTACTTCGCCCAATTTGATCAAGGTGGTTTCTGTGACGCGCAATCCGCAAGTGTACAGGAGCCTTAGCAGCAAAGGCAAAACGAGATGCCTATACGGAATCGGGTTGTGGTACGCCAGCTTGTCCGTCTGTTCAAAATATCGCCGAAGCTCGTCGTTGCTGTAAATGTGCGGTGTGTAGCGCGGCATTTTCGGAAGCGTGTTCGGCGGGAGCATATACGGAGCCTGCCCCATCCGAACCAAATATTTTGATAACTCGCGAACCGGGACGACCCGCCCTTCAAGTGTTTTTGGATGCTCGTATTTGCGGAGCGTTGCCCATTCAAGCATTAACTCGCGTGTCAGCGCCGTTTCAGCCGGATATTTTTCGCAGCAAAACTCATCGAATGCTTTCAATCGCATTTCCTGAACATCATACTTGTAGCCCAATGCTTTCTTTTCCGCGACAAGCCCGGAAATGTGCTCTTTGAAGTTAGAGTGATACATCGGACGCCTCCCCGGAAAACTCTGCGTCAAGAGCGCATTCGCGCAGGAAACTGATGCCTTTTTTAAGGTAAATGTTTGTAGTGTCCGGATTTTTCTGGCCGAGTATATTGGAAATATCTTTCAAGTCTGTGTTTTGCTCCAACAAAGTGGTCGCCAGAGTATGGCGCAGTGAATGAATCCCGTATTTTTGGGCGTGGGTTAGCTTTATTCCGGCTCTCCGAGCGTATTTGACAACCACATTGTACATATGGTTGTCCTCGGTAAGTTCTTTGTACGGCGCGCGGTGCGTCACGAAAATATATGGGGAATCGCTGTGGGGTCTGCCGTCTTTCAAGTAGTTTAGCACCGCCCATCCTACGTCGGACAGCAAAGGCAGGACAACCGGGCTGCCTGTTTTCGACTGGACAAACCGGATTTCTTTTTTATCTTTGAAATCGAAGTTTTCTGTTTTGAGCCGCTTTATATCACAGCCACGAATGCCAAGCCTGACCGCTAACAAAAGAATCGCATAGTCGCGCCTCCCAAGCGGATTATTTCTGTCAATCGCGGAAAACAGCTTTGCCATATCTTCGCGGCTCCAGACCGACGGCAACGATATTAACTGCGGCGCGTGAGCTTTCGGCAAAAGCCCTGAACAATCCTCGTCGGCTATTCCTTCATCGTACAGAAATTTAGTGACAACTCGCAGCGCATACAATTTGCTCTCCATTGTTTTCTTGCTGTAACCGTCATAGGTGCGGATAAAAGCGCTGATGATTCGGGGAGTGATGTCTTTTGGTGAAATCTCGCGTTCCGACATAAATCTGAACAGCACAGTAGCGGTAGCTCTATGCAGATACTGCGTCGATTTTGCGTAACCGCTTGATTTGCTGAATTCTGATAGACGATTCAGCATTGCCATAAACGACTCATCCGTAAACTCCGGGATTTTTCGGACATACTGCACAGGGATTTTTTCATCACGCGCAATGCTGCCCAGAGTCCTGACGGCGCGCAGCCGGTAAACATCATATTCCGTCAATTCTTTGCGTTTTTCCTTGTCGAAAAAATCACACTCGCCATCAAGCCACTCCATCGCCACATTCTCGTAAAAATATTCTTCTCCGCGAGTGGCGAAAAAAGCGGCTATCTTTTTGAAGATACGCCTGTAGTATGTCATCGATACTTTGGAGTATCTCATTTGGAGCAACTCATGCTCCGTTTTGCTGATTAAATCAGCGACCGTTATTTTTGTCATACGACACCCTTTCCGAACCGTAACAGATTGGAGGCATTGCTATGTTTTACGATTCATCTTAGAATATCGTCCCCGCACGCCCAAATATTATGCGCAGCGTTTTAGCCGCGAGAGTTTATATCCTCGCGGCTTTTTCAATTTCGATACGCATAAATGGACGCTATGCATATTCGATCATTTCCAGAGCGCCGTTGCGATCCGTGACATTTGCCGTCGTGACAGCCATGGCATGCGGCAGGCCGAGGACGTCGACTCCGATGTGGAGCTTCACGCCCGAGATCTTCTTTCCCGCGCCATGCCCCTTTTCTTCGGCGGTATCCGTGTTTTTTACGCTCTTGGAATCGATTGTTGTCATCGTAGTTTTCGGATCTCTGCCATTTATCGCGCGCTCCGCCTCGACCAATTCGCGCATGGCGCGATCAAGCAAGCTTTCGCCGTCTTTATCCGCGGTTCTCCATAAGTTGTAATAATAATAGCAAAGCTGCCATT
>JAISBV010000069.1 GCA_031266025.1 Eubacteriales Family XIII. Incertae Sedis bacterium | reverse complement strand
CTCGCTTAGATGTTGCCTTTTTTCCTGTCCTGTGCTATGCTCTCTTTGTTCCATTTCGTCTCCCTCCAGTCTGCTTTTTCTTCTTCACCTAAAGTTTAACTGGTTGCGGTCCGAAATGGAACCCTTTTTTATTCTCTGCGTCATTTTATTTTACATCTTGCCTTGATTTTCAATATGTTCATATTTGCGGCTCCTTTTCGTCTTTTATTCGTATCGGTATGAATATATCCTGTTGGTATCTGCTGAATCTATTTGCAATGTCCCACGGCAGGATTTCTTCAATCATTTCTTGGCGGCTCTTATCCAAGTCAAAGTCGCCGCTGTTATTTATCCATTCCCTCAAAAGTATAAAAGTATCGTCCATGTCTTCCATGAAGGAGCTGGCTGCGGCGAATAATCCGCCTGTAAGCCTTTCGTCTGTGTAGGAGCGTGACATAATAGGGTTGACCAGCAAAAGCCTTGATACGAGAGGGTTTTGCCGCGTCAGTCCTATTTTTTTTATGCCCATCGGAACCGGCCGCCTTTCGTGGGCAAATCCATTGAGGGAGGAGAACAATTCAATGTACCGGCGGCCAAAATATCAGAAAAGGAGAATGAGGAACCATGAGCATAACCTACGCCGTCAGCAACCAAAAAGGAGGCTGCGGCAAGACATCGCTGACGCTGAACCTCGGCGCGGCACTCGCCCGGATGGGCTTCAAGGTCTGCCTGTGCGACGTTGACCCGCAAGCCAATATGACAATGGCGCTGGGCTATCCGCAACCGGACGAGCTGCCCGTCACCCTGCCCCATATCATGCAGGACATTATCACGAGCGGCGGCAGGACGGAAACGTCCGGACTGCTTCAAAAGCGCGAGTACATACTCAGCAGCCAAGGTATGGACTTCGTGCCGTCGAGCATCGAACTCACAGGGATAGAGAATATCCTGATCAACACTATGAGCCGGGAAAACGTCCTGAAGAAATTCATCAGCTATATAAAAGACGGGTACGACTACATTCTGCTCGACTGTATGCCGTCGCTGAATTTTGTCACCATCAACGCGCTGAACGCCGCCGACCGGGTGCTGATCCCTATGCAGCCACAGTTTTTCTCGGCGAAAGGCTTAGAGCTCCTGCTATCCACGATAGCAAACGTGCGTGAAAACCTCAACCCCGAGCTCACGATAGAGGGCGCGCTGATCACAATGTTCGACGGGCGGCTGAACTTCCACCGCGAGGTGCTGGACATCGTGACCGGCGCATACGGGGAGTATTTCCGCATATTCGAGACGAAGATACCCGTGTCGGTGCGCGTGACTGAGACGCAGGCGCAGGGGCGGAGCATTTTCGACCACGACCCGCGCGGTAAAATCGCACAGGCCTACGCCGCGTTCGGAAAGGAGCTGATCGCAAATGGCTAACACCGGATTCCAGTTAAAAAGCTTCGCTGACATCAATAAAGGCATATTCGCGCCCACCGACCCCGCCAAAGCAAAGGAAAGTGCGGTATATGATCTGCCGTTGGATAAGCTTTTCCCGTTCAAATCGCATCCGTTCAAGCTCTACTCGGGTCAGAGATTTGACGATATGGCGGAGAGCATCCGCGAGAACGGCGTGATCGTGCCGATCATTGTGCGGCCTATCGACGATTTCACCTACGAAATACTGTCGGGGCACAACCGCGTTGAGGCGGCGAAAGCGGCGGAGTTAGAGTACATCCCCGCTATCGTGCGCGAGAAGCTGACCGATGAGGAAGCCCTGCTTATCGTCACTGAGACAAATCTACTGCAGCGCTCATTTGCGGATATGACGCACTCGGAGCGCGCCGTCACTCTGTCAATGCACCACGAAGCGATCAAGCGACAGGGGCACAGAACCGACCTCATACGCGAGATTGAAAATATGGTCAACGCCGACAATATCAATGCTTCTGAAACTTTGTCACCAATGGTGACGAGGTTTAGGACAGACGAAAAAATCGCACAGGATTACGGCTTGGACAGGGGTACCGTTGCTCGTTATCTGCAAGTGAACAGACTCATTGACCCGCTGAAAAGCAGATTGGACATAGGTGAGTTTGCTGTTCGTTCGGCTGTGACACTTTCTAATCTCTCCGTTGACGAACAGCAGATGGTGGACGATATACTGGATTCATCCCACTATAAGCTGGATATGAAAAAGGCTGAGACGTTGCGTACAGTCTCCAGTAAGCGTAACCTTGATCATGAAGCCGTAGAGCAGATATTGGCTGGGACGAAAAAGCCGAGGGCGGCGAAACCCGCGGCGTTCAAGCTGAAACCCAAAATCGTGTCCCGGTATTTCACGCCGGAACAGAAGCCCGACGAGATCGAGGCTACCATTATTGAAGCGTTAGAGTTCTTCTACGCATATAAAAATCAGGAAAGCGAGGTGATCCCGTATGGCGGCGACGGCAACGGCGGCGAAAAGCTATCAGCAGATGACGCGGCGGGAGAAGCTCGCCTACCTGAAAGCCCTGTCGGATAACGCCGCGAAGCGCGTACAGCAAAGCAAAGCCGGCTGGCGCGAGTTCCTCCGATTCTATACAAGGTTCTACAAATACCCGTTCCCGGAGGCGCTCTTAATCTACGAGCAAGCCCCGAACGCTACCGCCTGCGGAGAGGTCAAGCATTGGAACAAGGTAGGCCGGCGCGTACACAAAGGCACAAAAGGCATACCCGTTATCAATGAGACTGACCGCGATATGGAGCTCCGCTATGTGTTCGACATTTCCGACACCTACGGCGAGGATCGCGGCATACCCCGCCGATGGACGCTGCCGGAGCAGTACATCGGCGCCGTCGTCGCGGAGCTTGAACGCCGTTTCCGCGTCCCGCCGCCTACGGATGACCAGAGCAAAAACCTGAAATGGGCGGTAGAGGAATACGTCCGCGAAAGCTGCGCCGACTATGCAGACAGCTTGCGGCAGAGCACAGCCGACAGCTTTTTAGAGGA
>JAISBV010000068.1 GCA_031266025.1 Eubacteriales Family XIII. Incertae Sedis bacterium | reverse complement strand
GCCACCGTTCGCTACGCTCTCTTCTCCGCTCGCTCTGCTCACTACGCTGTCCGTTTTGCCAACCGAAGCAGAGCTTCGGGGCAAAAAGGCATAGGCCGGGGAGTTTTCGCATGGCTCCTATCCCCGTTTGCATAAAGCGCACCGTTCGCTACGCTCACTTCTCCGCTCACTGCGTTCGCTACGCTGTCCTGTTTTACACTGCGGCTGAAGCCGCGTAAAACAAGCAAACGGGGATAGGAGCGCAACAAAATGAATGAACAATTCTCTATTTACATACCCCGTCAACATACCTGTGAACTGTAACGGGCTCATGCGGAAGCCGGGAATTTTTTTTGCAAAAACTGTTGAACATATGTTCTTAATATGATAAACTTTAAGAACAGGAGTTTGTATTCGGTGTAAGGTAAGTTAAGTTAAGTATGGACGGCGTTATATTTGAAAAACTGAAGATACTCAGCGACGGCGCCAAATACGACGTGTCATGCGCTACGAGCGGTGTGGATCGCACAAATGTGGGACGCATAGGCAACGCCTGCGCCGCCGGTATATGCCATTCTTGGACGGCTGACGGACGATGCGTCAGTTTGCTGAAAGTGCTCTTTACCAACAGGTGCGTTTATGATTGTAAATACTGCGTGAACCGCAGGAGCGCCGACACGCCGAGAGCATCCTTCGAGCCTTCGGAATTGGCGGATCTTGTCATGGCGTTTTACCGCCGTAATTATATAGAAGGCCTGTTCTTGAGCTCCGCCGTTGAGGTTTCGCCCGATGATACTGCGGAGAAGATATACCGCTGCTTGCGCATCCTTAGGGAAGAATATATGTTTGCCGGCTACATACACGCAAAGATCATCCCGGGCGTGTCGCCGGAACTCTTGCGGCGTCTCGGCATGTCTGCGGACAGGCTTAGTGTGAACATAGAGCTCCCGACAGAGGAAAGTTTGCGCCTTTTGGCGCCGCAGAAGAAAATCAAAGGCATATTCGGCCCCATGAAGCAGATAACGCAGACGCTGGCGGAGCAGAAGACGCTCAAAGGCCCCGGATTCATGGATCGTTTGACGCCGGCAGGCGCCAATATGACGGCGGGCGACGGCAGTTTGACCGAGATGCTGCAAAGCCGAAACGCCGCGGCCACATTACCGCGAAGCAGGTATAAGGAGAGGTTCGCGCCGGGCGGTCAGTCCACGCAGATGATTATCGGCGCTTCGCCGGAGAGCGACAGGCAGATCATCAAAACATCCGAATCGCTGTACAGGATATTCAAGCTGAAAAGAGTCTATTTTTCGGCGTATATACCCGTGGCCGACGCGCCGGAACTGCCCGCTGTACTTTCGGCCCCGCCGCTTTCGAGGGAGCATAGGCTCTATCAGGCTGATTGGCTTCTTCGATTCTACGGTTTCGCGGCCGATGAGATATTGGACGAGGATCACCCGTTTTTGGATACGGAGCTTGACCCTAAGATCAGTTGGGCGCTTCGCCATATAGAACAGTTCCCCGTTGAGATCAACAAGGCGCCGCTTGAGCTGCTGCTGCGGATTCCGGGCATCGGAACTACGTCCGCAATGCGCATTGCCCGTCAAAGGCGCATATCGGCGGTCAAATACGACGAACTCAAGAAGATGGGGGTTGTGCTGAAGCGGGCGCGCTTTTTTATCACGTGTTCGGGAAAGTATTACGGCGGAAAGGAGCCCGACCCCGTGTACATCAAGAACCGGGTACTGCGAGCGGACGATATCAGAAACGGACTGACGGAGAAGACGCTGACGCCGCAAATATCCATGTTCGACAGCGTGTCGTTCATGTTGGGTGACGGGGGTGCGAATGGATTATCTGTACGATGAAAGTTTCGAGGGCTTTCTGTGCTGTGTCTTTCGTCATTATTATCAAGAAAAGGCCGAGGGTATATTCCCGCAGTCCGTCTATCAAGGCGATCTGCTCCGCGCCAACAGCGTCGTGGAGACCGATGAGACGGAGGCGTCTCGCGTCTACACGGCCATTGAGAATAAGATATCCCCTCACGATATAAAAAGGATATATATGGTCTTTCGTTCGAGTATACCCGACAAGGAGATGCAACTTCTGCGCTATATACGTCTCGGATTCAAAAAAGGCTCCAAGATAAGGCTGCTCTTCGGCGATCCCGATGTTTTTGCCGTGCAGCAGGCAGAGAGAAGGGTCGTTCACGAGGTTCACAGGATGTGCGGGCTCGCCCGGTTTTCTGAAGTCGCGTCCGGCGCGGAATACGCCGGAAAGGTTATACTCTACGCGCCTATGGAGCCGGATCACGATATCGTGGAGTTTTTGGCGCCGCACTTCTGCGACCGGTTCAAATCGGAGGCGTTCATTATACACGACAAGCGACGGGATAAGGCTCTCGTGTCCGCCGGCGGCGAATGGTATATAACGGATTTTCACGGCGCGGACGCGCTCTCGGATACGGACGGGGAAAAGCTGTATCGCAAACTTTGGCGTGAATATTTCGACGCTGTGGCTATTCGCGAGCGCAGTAACCCGGCTTGTCAAAGGAGGTTTATGCCCGCGCGTTATTGGAATAATTTAACTGAAATGTCTGTTTAATGCTGCCAAAGCAGGGCGAATCGGAAAAACACGGTGAAATCCGGCCCAAAAAACCTCCGGACTGTAATAAAATTCGTAAAATTGATGTATTTGTCCTTCAATCGACGCAAAATCGCTTGACACCTGAATAAATACATGATACATTTTAATAGCGTTCTGTTTGGACTTGCCAATAACTCGTATTATGATGGCGGAATGCAATTATCTTAAGTTTTATTTTCTAACTGTTCCACAATGGAATACGTGTATCTAAAAGGAGGATACCGTCAATGAACAATGGTACTGTTAAATGGTTTAATCCGGACAAAGGCTTTGGGTTCATCACAAATGATGCGGATGGGGAGGACGTGTTTGTGCATTTTTCGGCGATTCAAGTCGATGGATTCAAAACGCTGAATGAAGGTCAGAAAGTAACGTTTGACACTGAACCTGATCCTAAAAACAGCAGTAAGTTACGGGCTGTCAATGTCAACGTAGCATAGCACCGGAACGCAGGGAAACCGCCTGTCATCCGTATTTTACGGAGGATAAGCGGTTTTTTTTGATAAAAGACAATATTTTTTACACAGGAGATATTTGATACTTATGAAACGAGTTATTACAATCAGCCGCGAATACGGCAGCGGAGGGCGCGCTATAGGCAAATTGGCGGCGGAAAAACTGGGATTTGCGTTTTATGACAAGGATATTCTTAAGCTGGCCGCACAGGAGAGCGGATTGGCAGCCGATTATTTGACGCAGACGGATGAAAACATTTCCGGCGGCTCGTCGCTGCATTTAAGCATAGGCGATGTGTTTTCCTATGGATCTTATTCGCCGGATACCATGCCCATGCCCGACCAAATTCACGTTCTTCTGAGCAAGGTTATCAGTGATATTGCAAATAAAGAGCCCTGCGTCATAGTAGGACGCTCATCCAATTATATATTGCGTAATCGCGATGATTGCTTGCATGTGTTTATTCACGCGTCCAAAGAGGCAAAGCTTGCGCGCATTATCAATGATTTCGGCGTACCCGCAAAGAACGCGGAAAAAGAATTAGAAAGAACCGAAAAGGCGCGCGCGAGTTATTATCGGCACTATTCCGGTCTTAACAGGGGGCTTGCGAAGAATTTTCATATCTCGCTCGACAGCGGTCTGTTCGGACTCGAAGCTTGCGCCGAGATTATCACGAAGCTTGCGCAGACCGTATAACGAGGATAGAGATATCCCGTCTCTCATAGGCGCGCGGGCCGACAAAAACTGCATGAAAGGAAGAAATATATGAGCGTATTATTGATCAACGGCAGTCCGCACGAGAAGGGTTGTACATATACAGCGCTGTCCGAAGTGGCGGGCGAGCTTGAAAAGAACGGATTCGAGACGATGATCTATCACATAGGGGATGATCCCGTCAGGGGTTGCAGAGGCTGCGGTCATTGCGTCAAGGCTAAATTTTGCGTTATCGACGATGATCGTTGCAATGAGATTGTGCGGTTGATGCGAGCCGCGCAGGGCGTGGTTATAGGTTCTCCGGTGTATTACTCGGGGATTAACGGCGCTCTTGGCGCTCTGCTTGACCGCGCGTTTTATACTATGTACAAGGATTTGTCCTATAAGCCGGGCGCTGCGGTTGTAAGCTGCCGGCGCGGAGGAGCGGGCTGCGCGTTCGACCGTTTGAACAAATATTTTACGATCAGCAATATGCCTGTCGTATCCTCGCAATATTGGAACAGTGTCCACGGGAATACGCCGGACGAGGTCAGACAGGACGCGGAAGGACTTCAGGTTATGCGCGTCCTCGGCAGGAACATGGCGTGGCTTTTGAAATCAATAGAAGCCGGCAATATACCGACGCCGGCGCCTGAGCATTTGATCAGAACAAATTTTATCAGATAGAAAAAATTCCGGTAAAAAATGCCGGCGGAAAATATATCGGAGCGCGCATGACGGCCCTGCACCCTCGCCGCCATGCGCGCTTCGTATGTTCATGAGCTTTAAAGCACCTTCACGATATAATCCTTTTTACGCACGGCCGCGCCCGGCGCGTCGCAGGCCGCGTACCCGAGCGCGACTGCGCCGATGCCGACCATATCGTCCGGCAAGCCCCATTTCGCAAGCAGTGCTTTGCCGCCGTCCGTTTCGAACATCTCCCTTTCACGTGCGATCCAAACCGCGCCGAGACCTGATGCATGCGCCGCAAGCAAGAGATACGTCAGAACATTGCAGGCATCCTCGAAATATGTCGCGCAGCTTTTCGCGCCGAACACAAGAAGTATTGTCGGCGCGCCGTAATAAGGATCATTGCCCGACCCCATAACGCGCGCGTTCATACGGATAAGCTGACCCTTGGTTTCACGATCCTGTACCGCGACTATAACGGGGCTCTGCGTGCCCATGCCGGTCGGCGCATAAACGCCCGCGTCCAAAACCGCGCTCAGTTCATCATCCGTGATCTGCTCGTTCTTAAACGCGCGAATGCTCCTTCTGCTTTTCAGAAATTCCAACAATTCTTTATTCATGTGCATCTCCTTTCAAACGATGACTTTGGGAAAAGCTCACAGCGTGATTGACGAACGGCTATACAGCGCCGGCATCCTTTTTCAGAAGCTCCGCCTTGTCGGTTTTTTCCCACGGAAGATCGAGATCCGGCCTGCCGAAATGCCCGTAGGCCGCCACCTGCCTGTACAGCGGGCGGCGTAGGTCGAGATCTCGGATGATGGCCGCCGGGCGCAAATCAAAGTGCTTTTCGACGAGCTCCGCCAATCTGTCGTCGGATACAGCGCCGGTTCCGAAGCTGTCGACGAGGACGGACACGGGCCGCGCCACGCCTATGGCGTAGGCCAGTTCGATCTCCACCTTCTTCGCGAGACCCGCCGCGACTATGTTTTTGGCGGCGTAGCGCGCGGCGTAAGCCGCGGAGCGATCCACCTTCGTCGGATCCTTGCCGGAAAAAGCGCCGCCGCCGTGCCGCGCGTAGCCTCCGTAAGTATCTACGATGATCTTGCGTCCGGTCAGACCGGAATCGCCGTTCGGCCCGCCTATTACGAAGCGGCCCGTCGGATTCACGTAGTATTTGGTTTCGGCGTCAAGCAGTTTTGCGGGGATCACGGGCTTTATCACCTTATCTATGATCTCGTTCCTTATATCGGTCTGCGAGATGTCGGGATCATGCTGCGTTGAAATAAGAACAGTGTCCACGCGAACAGGTCTGTCGCCGTCATACTCCACGGTAACCTGAGATTTGCCGTCGGGTCTGACCCAAGGAAGTAATCCGGATTTTCTGACTTCGGCCAATTTCTGCGCCAATCTGTGCGCCAACGAAATCGGCAAAGGCATCAGCTCCGGAGTTTCGTCGCACGCGAATCCGAACATTATGCCCTGATCGCCTGCGCCCGTGGCTTCGACCGCGTCGCTCAGAGTTCCTTCTTTGTATTCGAGCGCTTTGTTTACGCCGAGAGCTATGTCGTCCGATTGCTCGTGTATCGCGGTGAGAACCGCGCAGGTGCCGCCGTCATAGCCGTATTCGCTCTTCGTGTAGCCTATGTCTTTGATCACGTCGCGGATCAGTTTTGGTATGTCTACATAGGTACTCGTTGAAATCTCGCCCACGACCAAGGCCAAGCCTGTCGTGACCGTACTCTCCGCGGCGACCCTGCCGTTCGGATCCGCCTTGATGATGGCGTCCAGTATAGCATCCGATATCTGGTCGCAAATCTTGTCGGGATGCCCTTCGGTAACGGATTCTGATGTGAATAGTTTTTTGCCCATGTTTCCTTTCCTTTTTCCCTTTCCTTTCACCCCCTTGTAAAATAAAACCTCCTCATACACAAGTGATGAAGAGGCGGCCGATATATGCTTCCTCATCTCTCAGACCCTTAGGTCTGTAGGATTTAGCACCTTTGCGATCCTCGCGCATATGCTCGATGGATTTCACAGGTTGCCGGGCTTCACAGGGCCTATTCCCTCTGCCGCTCTCGATAAGGGGATGTTCAATTGTCATACAACAATTTGATTATACACTGCTTACCGGCGACTCGTCAAGCAAAAATTTTTGCCGAATTTTGTTAATGAGATCATATCAATGAAATTTTAACGAAAACTGCCGTTACAGTTCACAGGTATGTTGGCGGGGTATGTAAATGGAGAATTGTTCATTCATTTTGTTGCGCTCCTATCCCCGTTTGCTTGTTTTACGCGGCTTCAGCCGCAGTGTAAAACAGGACAGCGTAGCGTACGCAGTGAGCAGAGAAGTGAGCGTAGCGAACGGTGCGCTTTATGCAAACGGAAGGAAGGAGCCATGCGAAAACTCCCCGGCCTATGCCTTTTTGCCCCGAAGCTCTGCTTCGGTTGGCAAAACGGACAGCGTAGTGAGCAGAGCGAGCGGAG
>JAISBV010000062.1 GCA_031266025.1 Eubacteriales Family XIII. Incertae Sedis bacterium | reverse complement strand
CGGCATTGATAAGAATGCATTTTCAAAAAGCATTGAACAAGCGGCGGAAGGCGCTATGAACGAAAATATCGTTTACACTCATCTTTTGCTGTTTGCAAATAAAAACGACAAGATATTTCGTTACCGCGACCCCGATACCCGTGAAGTCGATGCGGTTATTGTCAATCGTAAAGCAAAGACCCTGCGTCTGATTGAAGTAAAGAGTAAATCAAAAATTGACGACAAAAGGGTTTTCCGGAACGAAGCAAAGCATTTATATGACAATGCTGTTTTGAAGAACATCGGGATTGACACTAGCTTCACAATAACGCGAGTGGTGGTTTACAGCGGGGAGAACCGCGAAATTCCGCACGCAAAAGGCAATTTGAAACTCGCGAACATTGAGGAATTCCTTTGCCGCCAAGGTGATTTGTGATACGAAAGGAGTGAAAGAAATGAACGAACCGGAATACAATCTACTCGACGAGAAATGGATACGCGTTCTCAATGATGATGGAACGCTCACGGATGTTTCTCTGCTTGAAGTGTTTGAGCGCGCCCATTTGTACAGGCGACTCGCTAACGAAACAGAAACCGTTGATATAGCGATACTGCGCTTGCTTTTAGCGATTCTGTACGCTGTATTTTCTTCGGTCGACGCGGACGGCAATTCCGATCCCTTAACAGATAATAATGCCCTCTCTCGCTGGCAAACGCTTTGGGAAAGGAAAACGCTTCCCTATGCGCAAATAGAAGAATATCTCGAATGCTTTCGAGAACGCTTTTATCTGTTTCATCCCAAAACGCCGTTTTATCAAGCGGCGGACTTGGCTACAAGAAAATGTACGGAATATCGAACTCCCAAACTGATCGGGGACATATCGCAAAGCGGAAATAAGGTCAGATTGTTCTTTTCCAGAACAAACAGCGATCATATCGGTTATCCGGAAGCCGCACGTTGGCTCTTGCACCTGAACGCCTTTGACGATACGTCGGCGAAACCGTCCGTACGAGGCGGGGGCATGGAATCCCCCGGCGCCGGATGGCTCGGTAAATTGGGGTTGCTGTTTTCGGAAGGCAAAAACCTGTTCGAGACATTGCTCCTCAACTTCGTGCTTCTGAATTCGGACAGGCAAATATTCGAGAGAGGGAATCCCGTTTGGGAAATAGAAGCGGTATGTACCGGGGAACGTGTAAGAATCGTACAGCCGAGCAGTCTTGCGGAGCTTTATACGCTGCAGTCCCGCAGACTCCTTCTTATTCGCGAAAACGATGCAATCGTTGGCTATAAGCTGCTTGGCGGGGATTTCTTCGATAAAGAAAACGCCTCTGTCGAACAGATGACGCTGTGGCGACGTGATCCGAAAACCGAAAACCTCACACCGATGAGACACAGACCCTCCAGGCAACTGTGGCGTGACTTTTCAGCGCTTGTCGCAAGCAGAGACGGCGACAAACCGCCCGGCATCGTACATTGGCACGAAGTGCTGGTCAATAAAAAAATCATCGGCGATACACAGGTGAAATTTTCCGGGCCGAGCCTCGGATACGGAGACAAGGACTTTTTCGTGGACGACATGTTTTCGGATTCGGTATCGATAAACTCCTATATGTTGAGCGATTTGGGCGCCGAGTGGCGGCGTCGAATCACCGAAAACCTCGAATTTACGGATAAGGCTGTGCAAGCCTTCGGGCGATTCGCTTTGGATTTGGCGCTCGCGGAAGGCGCCGACAACGAAAAGGGCAACATAGCACGCATTCGCAGCGCAGCGCGTGAAGAAGCCTACGAGGAACTCGATGTTCCGTTCAGAGATTGGCTCGCCGGCCGGACCGTCGACGAAGATATGGAAGCAGCCTTGTCTCTATGGAAAGAAATCGTGAAGCACACATTGGTCAAATCAGCAAACATAAGACTCAATGACGCGAGCGATGCGGCGATTATAGGCAGAGAGGTTAAGAATGCAGGCTTTGTTACGGCTTCCAAGGCGGAAATATATTTCAGAGCAAGCTTAAAGAAAAATTTATACGAATGTAAGGAAGGAGGCAAGTCATGAACGAAGCGGACGCGGTAAAGAAATTTGTTGCGGCCAAGCTCCGTTGGCTGAGCGAGACCGACAGTAACGGCGCACTCGGCGGCGGTAAAAAAGCGGCGTTGGCAAGGCTCAGGCGAGGCGTCGGAAAGGAGGCGGGAACCGTACCCGACATATGGCAGTATGTGTATGAAAGCCTTCCCGATATCTTGGCCGGCGACACGGGCAAAGCTTTGCGCGCTCAAAACGCAATTCACACGGCTCTGACGCTCTATGCAATGCATTCGCAAGGCATAGGAAATGCGCACAGTGAAAATGCGGGGTCACTAGGCAATGCCGCAAAGAGTCTGAAAATGCAGAATCCTGACAACGAGCCGGGCATTAAGCGCAGGTTCGACGCGCTCGCCACGGCAAAAACGCCTATGGAAATCAGTAACCATTCACGAGGGATTATTCAATTGCTGAGACAAGGCAAGGTCATGCTAAACTATGCCGATTTCGCGAAAGATTTGTATTGGCTGGAAAGCAACCGGGAATTCGCAAGGCAGGTGCTGCGAAATTGGGGAAAAGATTTTTATCGTGTAAACAACATAGATGAGAACAAAGGAGACAGTGATGAGCAGTAAAACGATTATTGATTTCCATGTGATTCAAACTGTACCGCCAAGCAATATCAACAGAGATGATACAGGCAGTCCCAAGACTGCGATTTACGGCGGCGTACAACGCGCCCGCGTATCGAGTCAAGCTTGGAAAAAAGCCATAAGGGAGATGTTCAGAGAGAACTTCTCCGAATCCGAGCTCGGGTCGCGCACAAAGAAGATCGTGGAATTGGTGGCAAAAGAGATCAAAAGAAACGATCCCGGCATTTCGGAGTCCGACGCGATGTCCTTGGCTGACAAAGCAATCAAGAC
>JAISBV010000137.1 GCA_031266025.1 Eubacteriales Family XIII. Incertae Sedis bacterium | reverse complement strand
AGACGCGAAACCTCATGCCATAGCTGTATCAGATAAAGGGCATATTGCTTTCACCGAATGGGGAGCAAACAAAATCGGCGTTATCTTCCCGGATGGAAAATTGTCGGAATATGAAATCCTCGCGCCGCACAAAGAACCGCATGGAATTGTTTTCGACGAGCGGGGAAACATTTTGTTTGCCCTCGAATCCGGGGCGATTGGAAAAATAACATTTTAGCAAGACAACCGGAATTGCGAGGTAACGATTATGGACAAGCTCACGGCAAAAACCAGGATCACGTTTGGCTTCATCTTTGACATCGAAGGTGAACGGCGCAAATAGGCTATAATCGGAGGACAGAATTGTGGTTGACAAATCAAAATCCGAGCTTGGCCGCAAGCGCGTTGCCGATCTCATAGAGCGCCGAACCTTTGAAGAAATAAAAACGGCTGTCGAGGCGTTCCTCGCGGCGGTCGATGAAGTCCACGATGAATTGAACGGTATGCTCGTTTGGGATTTCTGCCGCAGACTTACGGACGCGCTTACGGCATGGGCGGAGCCGTACACAACCGTCCCTCGCGGCTCGAAACTGAACGCGGTCATTGTTCCGCCGGAACACGCGCCGCTCATGCTGTTGAAATTCTCTCTGACCGTTGACGGAAGCCCGAACGATATTGTCAACGGGCTGAAAAAGTTTATCGGTCGCTGCGATGAATTTGTGCCGCCGATATGCGGCGCGATTACGGAGACAGAGATTTCCCGCGTCCTGAACGCCGCGCAAAAGGCTTATCGGCTCGTTGATATCGTCGCGCCGAAAGAGCCGTTGAAAATTCTGCGCTTCAATTACTCGCACACGGTTTACAATTCGCAATGCGGGCTGTCGGATAACCCCGACTGTCCGGCGACTGTTCTGCTGTATCACCCGAAAGCGTCCGACGTTCATGACCGCGTATTTATCTTCGCGCACGAACTCGGTCACGCCTTGCACCAAACTTTGACGGGCGATGTAGAAACAGCGCCGGAGGGTTTCGAGAAGTTTCACGAATCGGTATCCGCGAAGTGGAACACAGTAAAAGAAATGCAAGAATGTTTCGCCGACGCGGCGGCTCTATCGATTCTGAACGTCAAGGGACTCGGCGCGCATTTCCCGTCACGGTTAAGCATAGACATGTCTCCGAATTTCGCGCGGTTCTTGCGAGGACTCTGCGAAAGCGCCCTGAAAAAGGCGGGGAAATATACCGAGCCGCTGCCGTCGCCTAATTTGATGTGGCAAGCGAAGCTATATCCGCCGCGATGAATCGTGAGACGGGCGCGCAGCGCCGTAATAGGTGCTGACAGCGGAGTGGAGCTTACAGCGCGAAACTCTTGAATTTACAGCGAAAGCCGCTGATCGCCCATCGCGCGTTGACGTATTCGGTTATCGGAACAGAAAAATAATCGGAACCGTTTGCGCGAGGCTTGATGTTTACAGCATTTTTCGTGCGGACAGTTCCGATTAAAATGTGCGGTGTGACGTTTACGGTATCCACGTTGATCCGATGAAAACGGAAGGTTCCGATTATAAATTTTTCTAAGGACAACGGCTATTTGCGCAGCCCTACAAGTCGCTTGAGCGTTTCGTCGTCAGAGACAGTGAAGCGTTCAGGATTGAGCTTGGAGAACAGTGGCGAACTGTCGGGAGTTGCTTTGGCAATGGCGGTTCGTTTGTGTTCGGTGTCGGCGTGAGCATAAATCTTCGTTGTCTCAAGCTGTGCGTGCCCAAGCCACTCGGAAACGAGCGTCAAGTCCATCCCGTTTTGGTATAGGTGCATCGCACGGCTGTGGCGAATCATATGAGGATAGACATTCTTCGGAACTTCCGGGCAATGCAGCCTTGCCCTGTCGCCGTAATCTTTCAGCAGGTAGCGAACACGGCGGTCACTCAGGGCATATCGTTCCCCGTGGGTTTCGGAGTAGAACAGCGGCGCATCGGAAACGCTCGGCACTCCGGTGTGGTATTCAAGCAAATACTTTTTCAAGTATTGTACCGTTCGTTCCATAATCGGTATCTTGCGGACTTTATTGCGTTTGCCGAGAACAGTGACTGTTGGCTGTTTCCCAAATCTCAGATCTTTGAGATTTACGCCAACCAACTCCTGAACTCGCGCCCCGGTGTCGTAAAGCAGAATCAGCATTGTGCGATCCCGCAAACCGAGTGGCGCGGATAAATCCGTCTGCTCAACAATCGCTGTTATCGCGTCCATCGACATATATTCAACCGTTTCAACTTTGTTTGGCTTTTTGGTTGTAACTTTCTTTAATTCTTCGCGGATTGCGGCATATGCGATGTTTCGGTCGGCAGCGTATTTGGCGAACGCTTTTATGGCTGCGAGGCGCGTGTTGCGCGATGAAACAGCATTGCCGCGTTCAGACTCCAGCGAGTCAAGGAATGCCGTCACGGTTTCCGCTGTCAGCATCTCAAATGTCACATCCAACAGCGGCACTTTATTGAAATCTTCCACAAAATCCACAAGCTGATTCAGCGTTTCACGGTACGAATCAATGGTGTGCCGGCTTAGATTCCGCTGCTCCGGAAGATAAACCTCAATATAGTCGTGAATTGCGCTGAAAAATGTGCCGAGACCGTACTTGGTCATCATTGTTTTCGTCATACCGCCACCTCCGGGAACATCGCGTTAAACTTGTTCCAGTCAACAGCAGACGACTTCATCAGGTTTTCCGGCAGGATGTGGATATAGTAGGCGGTTTCATTCAGTGAGCCGTGTCCCATATACGCCCGCAGATACGGCAGCATAGCCATCAAATCTTTGCCTTCGTCAAGCCAATTGTTCAAACAGGCTGAAGCCATTCGGTGACGGAGAAAATCCGAACGTTCGGATTTTCTCCGTAACACGCACTTAAATAAAATCCGAACCTTTTTTGAAGGCTTAGCATTTTAGGCATATCCGAGCAGAAAAGGTTCGGATAATAAACTTACGACTTCAGTTGCCTGAGCCCGCAAACATCAGCAAGCGACTTGCCGGAAGCTTTCCAACGCTTTGGCGCAGTCTCGTCGTTTTCATCTTCGAGGGTTGCGAGCGCCCTTGCTTCCTGTTCGGTAGAGATGTCCAAGTAGACCATCGTGGTTTCAAGTTGCGAGTGGCCGAGCAGAAATGAAATTTGCACGATGTTCACGCCGTCATCAAGCCAATGTGAAGCTTTTGCGTGGCGGAGCCGGTGCGCGTGAATATCTAGCGGGACGTCTTTGCACTGCTTATGGGCTGCTGCTGCATGTTTCTTCAGCTGCTTATTCACGGCATTCTGGCACATTTGACCGCCGCGCCCTTTGTTGCGCGAGTAAAACACATACGAATCGGGCGAGGGGTTATCGCCGTGCGCGTCTCTGATGTACGCTTTTAAGTGGGCGACTGTCTTGGGTAACAGGTACAATGTGCGAATTTTATCGCCTTTGCCAATGACCGTAACAAAAGGCTTTTTCTCGCCTAAGTGCAAATGCTCAACTTTCAGCGACAAAATCTCACTCATTCTCGCCGCCGTTCCGTACATTGCCACCATTAACGCAATGTCCCTGCGACCGGTCTTTGTGGACGCATCCGGAGCTTCTATTAAAGCCAAAACAGCTTTTTTGCTCATTCCCGCAATTTTGGGCGCTACGGTTTTACGGCGGTCAATTTGCGAAGCTTCCTGAGAAAGATAAAGGCACTTCACATTTTGTTTTCCGAGATATTTTACAAACGCTCTGAGAGAGGCAAGACGCACATTGCAGGTTTCCGGCGAGTTTCCGCGTTTGTCTCTTAGCCAAACCAGCCACGATTCGATATTTGCCGCGCTGAAACACTCGGCGCGCAGATTTCCGCTGTTGATGCCCTTTTCGGATTCGAGAAAAGCTATATACAGCGTCAATGCCTCATCGTAAGATTTAACCGTATACTCACTCTTTGTTTTCTGACTCGGCATATAGTCATTGAGAAAGGTGTTGATGTACTTTGCGATTACCACGGATTCTTTAGTAGCTCTCATAACGCACCTCCGGAATCGTTTCGTCTTCATTTGTGTGTTCCGCCAACACGTCGGCAAGCCTTGGGACAAGCGAATAATAGTATTTTGTACTTTCAATCACGCTGTGTCCCATACTTTTGCTGAGCGAGTGCAATTTCTGGTGAAAGTCAAATCCGTCGTCAGTCCAACTGTTGATGTTTTCAATGGCGTAGTTGTGACGAAATTCGTAAGGAACGGCGGAACTGCTGTTCCTTTTCTCCCACATTTTCTTGAAGTTTACGGCCACCCACTGCTTTGTATGGCATTTACCATTCCTGGCAGGAAAGAAATACAGACGTTTTGGATACATTTTGGCTATCACCATGTCGTACTCCCGCATCAGCTCCAACATTGAGTCGTGCATAACAATGAAATGCTGGTCGTGACCTTTGGAATAGGCAATGTTCAGAACGCCGTGAATAAGGTCAACATCGTTTTTTCGGAGCATTCTGGCTTCATTTGTACGAATGCCGCTGCTGTACAAAAGGCGGAAGAACACCGGAACAGTAAGTTTTTGAGAGATTTGTTCCTCAGTTTCCGAATAACTCGTGATGGAGTCACACGCATCGAAAAAGTTATGAAGTTCTATCTCAGAAAATGCGTGTGGAATGTACGTCCTCGCCTCTTTTCGCGGAATAGCCGGCGTTTTGACGTCAGTCAGCCCGCGTTTTTGCAGATAGCGTACAAAGCTGACCACCGCATAAATGCGGGAACGGCAGGAGTTATTGGCTTCGGTTTCACGCTGTGAGCACCAAGAGTCAAGCATTTCCTGTGTAAGGGCGTCAATGTCCGCGTAATTTGCCGCACAGTACCTGTCGAAAAGGGATAGATATAGGTTGTAGTTTCGCTCCAGCGCCCGGACGCCATTCGGTATTGCTCAAATTCCCGCATCAGCGGCGCGATCTTGGAAATATATTCACGCATTCGCGAACACCTCCCTACTGAGCGGGAACCGCTCGATACTGAGCGCACACTCTTTAAGATGAACGAAATCTGCGCTCAAATATGCTTCCAGCGAATCCGGCGAGGTGTGCCCGGCAATTTTGCTGATGATTGGCTGCGGAACACCGTTGCCCAAAAGGGCGGTAGCCATAAAGTGCCTAAAAATGTGAAAACCTTTGCGGTCGCCTTCATTTTGGCGGATTCCCGCCACAGCCATAATCCTTGCGGCGATATTGCCTACGCTTCCCCCTGCCAACCGGCCATACGGGCGGTTCTCGGACAGAAATATGAATTCGGTGCCATTCTTGGGGCGCTCCAATTCGGCATAGTCATAAATTGCGTTTCCCGTCGAAGCAGTGATCGGCAGAACCAGTGGCACAACGGTCTTTTGCTGGCAAATGCTGATTTCATCCGCGTCAAAGTCAACTTCATCCACTTTCAGCTTTGCTATGTCGCAGCAGCGGAGGCCGTAGATCAGCGCTAACGTGCCTATTGCCTTGTCTCGCAGGGTCAAATCCGAGTTCGGTTCTGCAAGAACGAGCTTGATTTTTGCAACTTCCTCGTCGGTCAGATATTGGATGTTCTTACGGGTTTCCCGCAACTCCGGCAGATAGGCGATTATCCGGTTGAAAAGCTCCGGATTGGTTTGCGCGTTTGCCCTGAACACCGCCGCGATTATCTTCTTATAACTGCAACTGCGGCGCAAAGTGCCGTCCCAGTTGAGAAACACGCCGATTATTGACTTCTGTGTAATTTCCTCCGGCGAACTGATTCCGGCGCATTGCAACTCATGCAGAAAACTTGCGCCGTTGCTGAACTCGCCGTATATCGTGCGGGCTTTCTTTGCCCCGCGCTGTTCCTCGTACAGGCGGTATGTGTCCATAACACTTTGGAATTCCGGCGAGAGATACTGGTAACGCCCACGTAAAGCGGTGCTGGGCTTCCCTGTGGACGGCGCGCGCCATCGCTTACCGCGTGAAAAACGGTATAAGTAAGGAGTTTGTCGCGCTTGCCGTCGTCGTACAAAAACTTGTGTTTTCTGACGCGTCCGGCGTTATGTTCACGCTAAACCCCGTCAACGGCAGACGCGGCGAAATGATTATGAACGCCGCGTGGGGGCTTGGCGAAGCGGTGGTTTCCGGCTTGGTCACACCCGATACAATCGTCGCGGATAAGCAGACCGAACGAATCTTATCGTATGAGACGGCAAGCAAAGAGATCATGACGGTTCGCGTCTCGGACGGAACAGAAGAAATCCCCGTTCCCGAACGCTTGAGGGGAAAACACGCCCTTACAAAACGGCAAGCCTTGCGTCTGGCCCGGCTCGGCGGTAAAATCGAGCGGCAGTATCAAACGCCTATGGATATAGAGTGGGCGCTCGAAAAAGACGACCTGTATATCGTGCAGGCCCGTCCCATAACCGTCTTGCCGCCGGAATGGGCGCTGCCGGAGAAGGGTGTCATATACACAAAGGGCAGTCTGGCGGAACACCTGCCGAATCCCGTTACGCCCCTGTTCGCCACGCTCGGTCTTGAAATCGTCAACCGCGCGTCGGCGCTTTTGTGGGCGGATATGTT
>JAISBV010000048.1 GCA_031266025.1 Eubacteriales Family XIII. Incertae Sedis bacterium | reverse complement strand
TGAGCGATTGGAAATTCCGACCGCAGTTGCCTGTTTTGCGCGGCTTCAGCCGCAATGTAAAACAGGACAGCGAAGCGAACGCAGTGAGTGTAGGAGCGCCAAAGGCGCGTTGCGGTCGGGCAGAGGAAACGAGTATCACTGACTCGCGTTTATGGAAAATTCAAATGCTCGTCAGTATAAAACTACACGCATTCCTTCATAATAACCTCTTGTGAAAATTCGCCGCGCTCAAATATTCTTGTGAGACGTCCTTCTTTAATTGCCGCTATCCTGTCGCACATGCCGATAAGCTCGACCATCTCCGAGGTTATAAGTATGACGGATTTGCCGCTGCCGGTAATCGTATCAATGAGCTTATATATTTCCATTTTGACGCCGACGTCAATTCCTCTGGTCGGTTCGTCCATAAGTATAAGTTCTGTATCGTCACGCATCAACCATTTGCCGATTACAACCTTTTGCTGATTGCCGCCGGAAAGCTCCCTGACATTGACGTTTTCGCGCAGCGCTCTGATTTGAAGGCTGTCCGTCTGCTCTTTTGCCTTGCGTGCAGTCAGCGCGTTATCCACAAAAAAGTATTTGCCCAAGGACGATACAGACGCCAGAGCCAGATTAAACGGGATCGACCTGCCCGGCACAAAGCCCATTGCTTTGCGGTCTTCCGGCACGAAGGCGATTTTATTGCGTATGGCATCCTCGGGATTTCCGTTTCTGACGGGCTTTCCGCCTATATACGTCTCGGCGCCCGGGTCTACGGCGTCGATTCCGAATATGGCGCGCACGATCTCAGACCTGCCGGCTCCGACAAGCCCGGCAAGCCCGAACACCTCGCCCCGTCTCACCGAAAAGCTTATATCTTTGATTTTTTTGTTTGTGTAATGTCTGATTTCAAATACATTCTCTTCTTTCGGCGCGTTAGTCTTTCGGAAGATGCCCGATATGCTTCTGCCCACCATCATTCTGACGATGTCGTCCTTATTGAGAGCTTCGAGCGGCGCTGTTTCGATAAGCTGCCCGTCGCGCAGCACCGATATGCGGTCGCCGAGCAATTTGAAGTTATCTATACGGTGGTCTATATATATGACGGACAGGCCCCCTTTTTTCAGATCGTTTATCAGGGCAAAAAGCCTTGCGGTGTCCTCCTCCGAGATTGATGAACACGGTTCGTCCATGATAAGTATTTTTGCGTCGTGCGAGAGAGCTTTCGCTATCTGGACAAGTTGGATATTCGCGGTAGACAGGTTTTTCACCTTCTCCCGTTCAGATACGTTACAGCCTATCCTTGCCAAATATTTTCCGGCTTCCGCGTGAAGGGTTTTGCCGTCCACGAAAAAATTCCCGGGTTCCCTGTGCAGGAAAATATTCTCCGCCACGGATATAGTCGGGCAGAGGTTCGACTCCTGATATATGGTCACGACGCCGCGTTTTTCCGCATCGGCCGGTTTTTCCGCCGTGTACGGTTCGTCAAACAGCGTGATACGCCCCGAATCCATCGTATACATGCCGGATATTATTTTCATCAGCGTTGATTTTCCGGCGCCGTTTTCACCGCAGATTATGTGGACTTCCCCCTTCAGTATCGTAAGCGATACATCCTTGAGGGCGCGGGAACCGTAAAAGGACTTGCTCACATGCTCTATCTTTAACGCTGTCTCGCTTCCCATATGCTCACCTTCTCACTTTTTACTGCTGATGTAAACAGAGAATATAACGGTCGCGACAATCACGATGCCGGTTATGACTTGTTGTATATAGACGTCTATACCGATTATGCTCAGACCGTTTGTGAGTACGCCCATGACAAGAGAGCCGAGCAGCGTTCCGAACACGTTTCCGCCTTCGCCGTCAAACGTAGTGCCTCCCAATACCGCCGCTATGATAAATTTGAGCGTATACTGAGAACCGTAGTTCGGAGAAGCGGCGCCCAGTCTGGCGCAGAATATAACGCCTATGAACGCCGAGACAACGCCCATCAGAACAAAGGCTGCGGTTCGCACCATCTTCACGTTTACTCCCGATGAGAAGGCGCTCAGCTCATTGCCGCCGACGGCCTGAGCCCAACGCCCGAACTTGCTCTTGCTGATCAGCAGATAAAACAAAGTCAGAAAGAACACCGTCCACCACAGGAGAACCGGGAGTCCGAGAAACGACGCGTTTGAGCCTATGGATCCGAAGACGCGTGAAAGCCGGGACGCCTGCTCGGTAAAGAGTATGGACTTGCTTCCGCTGAACGTATAGGCCAAGCCCAAATACATAAACGACACGGCTATCGTACCCAAAAACGACGGGACTTTAAACCTGATCACGATCTGAGAGTTTATAAACCCGCACAGTGCGCCAACACTCAGTGTCAAAAACACGGACAGCCAAAATCCCATATGAAATGTTTCAATGAAGATGCCGAGTATTACCGCGCACATGGCGATAATGCTTTCACTGGAGATGTCGAGGCAGCCGACAAGAAGAACAAGCGTCATAGCGAACGCGCCGATCGAAAAGCCCGCAGTCGCCTCAAATATACTGTAGAGGTTTCCTTGCGAAAGGAATATGACCTGACCCTGCATATTGGTCGGAGATAAAAACACAAACACAACGCACATCACGACAAAAAATATCAGCGTGGGCAGAATCGGATATTTGACGAACAGCCTTATGAGTGAGCCTTGCTTGGTTTCAATTACAGCGTCCAAAGTACAGTCTCCTTCCACTGCATGTTACTGCGTCAATTCGGCTTTATGCAACAGGGACGCGCTTTGATTACGCAAACGGGTTCAATACCCGTTCACAAGCTCCGGGCACGCGTACCCCGTAGCTTGCTGCGAGGCAGTTTATTACGGTCTTGGATACTTGGTCGGATAAAGCATATGAAGCATGAGGTCTACATCGTCCGCCTTGGCGTAAAACATCGCATAATCGCCGGCTTCCCATGATACTTCGGGAACGTCCGGCTCGCCGCTGAGCACGCGAAGCAGGTTAAAGAAGCACTGGTCGGCCTGCGGAATAGCAAACTGAACATGAAGGCCCGTTATGATCTCTCCTTCCTTCAGGAGGTTGAGCATCGTCTCGTCGGCGTCGGTGCCGTAGAGCTTAATGTCCGTGCGTCCAAGCTGAACTGCGGCGTTATATCCGCCCATCATCGGATCCGCGTAAGGGGCAAATATGGTGTCGATTTCGGGATGCGCCGTAAGCGTCGATTTCGCGATGTTCAAAAATCCGTCCACAGTCGTTTCGGCCACGGTAGCCACAACGTGCAGGTTCGGGTATTTTTCCTCGCACTGCGCGTTAAAAGCCTCTACCCTCGCTGTAAACTGAGGTATGTCCGCCGCGTTGTTTATAAGCATCACGTTTCTCTCTTCGCCGTTTGCGTCCTCAGCGACGCGGTCGGCGACCATTCTGCCCTTGGCTTCCTGATCGACGTCAACGGTTACGTTCACCTTCGCTCCGGCGACGGGGATACATGTGACGGTTGGGATACTGCCGTAAAGCTCCGTCAACGTCTGCGCTATGGTCGGGCCTATGGGCGATATGACGATGCCGTCTACCTGTTGGTTTTTGAAAGTTGCTATGTTGTCCGCTTCTTTTACGCTGTCAAAATCCGCGTAAAGAACCGTGGCGGTGAAACCGTATTTTTCGGACAGGGCGTTAAATTCCTCACCCCAGGCCTTCGGCCACGCGTCGATGCCGCTGTTCACCGTCACGCCGAGACGGAGATTTTTAACTTTGTCGCGACCTATTCTGTCGACCATCGCGTCCAAATCGAAGCCGATCGGGCCAAGCCCGTAGTCATAGCCTATTCCGGAACCGACAAGATCGTCGTTGTCGACCGGGCCGGCTTGATCGCTTTCTCCCGCGCCGGAGGACGCGTCTTGCGTCTGCTCCGATGAGGGCGAGGCGGGCGCGCATCCGGCCATGATGACGGCAAGCACGATAATAACCGGAACAACAGATGTTATACGTTTGAGCATTCTTTTCATTTTCCAAACCTCCACACTTTTATTATGTACTGAAAGTTAACAGATAAAAAAACGGAACCTATATGTATATATACCCGGAGGGGTATATTACGAAAGGAAAATGCAACGCCGCTTCATTAACTCAGTCCGCTTTCCGCTATCTGCAGGAATTTTGGGAATTGTTCATTATAGTAAGCCGTGTTTTCCGGGTTCGGAGAGATGATTCGGGATAATTTCCCGGCGACCTCCCTCATGCCGGAGCTTTGCCCAAACCCCGAACATTCCGCCGCCATCAGCGCCGCTCCGTAGGCCGCGTCACAGCAACGCGGTACAATACTCTCCTTGCCCAGCGCATCCACAAGGGTGGATAGCCACAATTCGCTTTTCGTTCCGCCTCCGACAATGATTACACTGCGGCAGCGTTCGAAAACCCCGTTCTTTTCCATAATATTTTTAAACGAGTACCCGATGCCCTCATATACAGCCCTGAGCACATGTCTGCGCTCATGACTTAATTTGAAACCGTGGAACATGGCGCGAAGCTCCGGATTGTAATACGGCGAATTTTCTCCGAGAAGATAGGGATGAAACATCAGTCCTTCCGAACCGGGCGCAACCGCGCGAGCCTCCATATCCATAATGGAATATGAGCCGGGAGCTCCCACCAATTCGCGCCAAAACATACCGCGCGTCCACTTGACCGCCTGCGCGCAAGTCAGGATATAATTCGAATCTATGTAACGGTCAGGCAGGACATACTCAATAATTGAATCGCTCTTTTTCCGGAAAAGCTCATCCCTTGTGATAACAGAACAGAGGTCGCCCGCCGAACCGAGCCGTATTTTACAGACGTCGCTTGTTTCCATGCCGACGGAATAGGCCTCGGCCGCAGCGTCGCCGCATCCCGCGACGACGGGAATGCCTGCTTTCAGTCCTGTGGCCTGCGCGGCGCAGGGTGTAATATGTCCCTGAATTTGAAGACTTTCAATGAGCTTTGGGCATTTCTTCGTCTCAAGGGCGAACAATTCCGCCAATTCGCCCGACCAATCATGCTTCACTACGTCATAAAGGCTTGAATGCGACGCGGTGTTTTTATCCATAGCTATTTCGCCGGTAAGATAAAAGGCGATATAGTTTGAAGGAAACATGAAAAACCGGGTCTTTTTCCATATTTCGGGCTCATGCTCTTTAAGCCAAAGGAGCCGGGGCAGGGTGCAGGCGGTCGTAAGTCTTGTGCGGGTGATTTCCCATATCCTTTGTCCGTGCATCCTTACCGCGTCGTCCACTTGGGGCGCGCATCGTATATCGCTCCATATGATCGCATCCCTCAAAGGGATTCCGCGTTCATCCAAAAGGATGAGACTTCTGTACATGCCGGTGGAGCAAAGCGCCTCAATGTCGTGAAGATCAACCGAATGGTCTTCGCGGAGCATCTTCAGCGCCTGCAAGAACGCGTCGATCCAGTCGTTCGAATCTTGTTCGACACCGCCGTCCGCAAGCGCCGCATAGCTGTACTCAACGCCGCATTCAGCGGCGACACTGCAGTATTCGTCAATCAAGACGACTTTCAGCGAGCTTGTTCCAATATCCAATCCCAATACATACCGAATGATGACCACCGCCGTTCATCTGTGAAAACAGCCTAAATTTTATAAATTTTATTGGATTAATTTTGTTGAATCAAACCGATGACATTGCCGCATTCCCATTATATTATTAATATAACGTATTCTGCCCTGTTTGAGAAATGCTTATTCATTATTGCAGTTATAACGCTTTAGTAGAAAAATTTCGAATGTAGAAATTTTTCTTACATCTGTGCGTTTCAACGAGACGGGTGAGATTCCCATCGTCCGCTCCGGAAATTGCACCCGCCGTACATAAATACTTTAGTCTCGTTATACGCGATATGTCGATTTGGAGAAGGCGCATGACTACTCATCAGCTTGAGGCGTTTATAACTTTGGCAGAGACGTTGAATTACACAAAGGCGTCAAAATTACTGCATACAACGCAGCCGAATCTAAGCCGGATCATATTCAACCTTGAGCAGGAAATAGGCGTGAAGCTGTTTATGCGAAGTAAGCGCGACGTTGCTCTTACAACAGTCGGAAAAGTGTTTTATGACGATTCGCTTATGATGATGTCACAATACAAAAGCGCCGTAGCCAGAGCCAAACAAGTGGACACCGGAACCAAAGGCGTCATTGATTTGGGATATCTGGGACCCGCGATGCTTGCCCGATTGCCGGGCATTATTACCGACTTCAAGCGCACAAACCCCGACATCATTGTAAATATATGGGAATTTTCGTATACCCCACTGATACGCGCTTTGGAAAACAATGAAATAGATATCGCTTTCACCCCGGAAAAAGGTCTTTTGTCTGTGTCCGGAATCGAAAAACGCCGGCTGTTTTCCGATGAGATGTGCCTTGTCGTCAACAGCAAACACAATCTGGCCGGTCGTACGGCCGTTGATTTTCCCGAGCTTTCGGACGAGCCGTTTATCATGATTGATCCTAAAATTTCCAGTATGGATTTTGATATGCTGTGGTCTATGTGTCAGGATCGGGATTTTATTCCCAAGGATATATTTTTGGCGAATTCGCTCAACAACCTGATTATGATGGTCAGCTGCGGTTATGGGATTTCCATTTTGGCGGGGCATATGCGGCAGTTTACCGACAGCAATATATGTTTCATAAGTCTGCCGGGCTATGAGAATTATTTTGAGATATCCTGCGCGTGGCGCGTCGGATTAAATACAAGTGTGCCGTTTATGCTTGAAACACTCCGCATATGAACACCCTCCCCCGTCAAAAACGTCAAACACCCCGCATCCATAAATGAATGCGGGGCGTTGATTACGTTATTCACTCAGTTCGGTTTTGTCGCCTGAATGAAATCCCTGTATTTTCGGACGCGGTTCTTATAGTCCTCTGATTTTTTCACCTCGATCAGGCGGCCTTCGTTGTGCTTGATGTCGTCGGCGTGCAGGAATTTCCCGGAGAGGACGTTATGCGCCTTTCCGAACCCGTCCTCGCCGAACTTAAATACGGTCTTACCGTCCTCAACCGCTACGTCGCCTTCTATACCGCACAGGCAGCATATCGCGTGCGTCGAATTCGGAGAGAGATAAAACTCGTGTGAATGACAGTGCGGGCAGACCCCGGGCGCGCCGATGTACTTCGCGTTTTCGATATCCTTCGCCGCTTCGGCGAGATTGCGCCCGAGCGCGTTTGCCTTCGCGATTTTCTCGTCCTCCACGATGATCGTCTTCGACCATTGAAACACGATATTTTCGACGATCGTCCACATAGGCGACATGGCTATCATCGCGTGATCGCATTCTACGCGCGTGCTCCAGTCGGAACCGCCGATCCCCATAAATGAAATCACCTTGTCTTTCAGCAAGCGTTGATCCGGCAAGGCGCCTCCCGTTTCTTCGGCGATCTTCGTCGAAATAACGATATGGGCTCGATCAGTTCTCGGCCCGAAGCGGTCGCATATGTTATGCGTTATCCCTGCCGCGCCCTTTTCAAAGATCGGAGAACTCAGGATGATACCGTCGGCGTCAAGCATCTTGTCAAGCAGCCATTCAAAATCATCCTTCAAAACGCATTTGCCGCCGCGACCCGACATAAGGCTCATCACACAGGCGATACAGCCGGTGCAGTGCTTGATATCGAGATCGAACAGACGTATGAACTCTATCTCCGCTCCCGTTTCAAGGGCGCCCATCAAGGCTTCCTTGACGAGTGAATCATTGCTGCCGTCTTTCGTGCCGGCCGATATGCCGAGAACCTTCATAACGCTTTCTCCTTCCTGCCTTTTTATCCTTCACTCTCCGCTGAACGCTTTCGGACGTTTTAGCGGGATACCGACAAATATGCCGACCGCACAAATTATCACGACGATCATGACGCTCAGGTTATAATTCCCCGTCGAGGCAAGCGCGACAGAGCCGACCGTAACGCCGACGACGGACATCAGGATTCCGATACTCATCGTCAAACCTCCGATACGCCCCGCGACGGATTCCGGATAATTCATAGAAATAAAAGCTTGTGTTGCCGCCATCGGAATACCCGCAAAGAAACCCGCAATAATAATGCATAGAATCAAAGCGCCGGGAGGCATGCCGGGATGAGAGGGATCCGGATTGGCAAAAGACGGAACCAAAAGTGTTGCGACCATAGCGCCGGCTATAATAAACGCTATGATATTCAGTATACGCACCTTACCTTTGAAGACAGGCCCGATAAGCACGCCAACGGAAAGCGAGCCGAAAAGATAGGCGATGGAAAAGAGACCGAGCACCGCGCCCCCGTTCGCCGCGCCCCATCCAAGGCCGATGAACGTGTCTCCGAGATGGTTTGGCGTAAGATCGTTCGTGGCCTGTTGGAGCCACGCGGCGCAACTGCATATGAGCACGCCCGCTATGAACGCCGGGGATTTGACCGCGAGCTTGAAGACGCTCACGCCCCCTTTATTTGACTCGCCCGCAACAGCAACCGTTTCCTCTATCTGCGGCGGTTTCGGCCCTTTCAGCCAGATAATCGAGAGTATCAAGCCTATGATACAAACGACGCCGAGAATACCTATCGCTATGTTCCAGTTCCCGCCTTCGATGACTCTCACAAGGCGATTTTGCGCAAGAAGAGCGGGATCGACCGACGTAGGATCAAATATCTTTTGCACGTTATCGATCGCGCCGCTTGCAATGTTCTGAAGATAGAACACCTGTTGCGCGCCCGTACCCATATAGATTGCTTGGCCGGCGCTAAGGCCTACCGCAATGCCTCCGGAAAGGGCCGCTCCGCCAAGTCCAAGAACCATAGGTCTTTGTTTTATGGGGAACCACTCCGCGGCAAGCTTCGCTTCCACGGCGATGACCGGCCCCGCGCCGAGACCGCTGAATGCCCGTGCGATAATAAGAACCGCGATATTGTTTCCGGCAACGATAAAAATCACTGAGCCGATTATCATCAACACCATACTGACGATAAAGGTTTTCGGCAAGCTGATTTTGTCCGCGATAACGCCGCCGGCGATGCCGCCGATTACAACAAACAATTGGAACGACACCATGAGCAAAATCGATACTTGCCCGGCGAACGCGCCCGCGCCGTCCGCGTGTTCCGGCGCTCCGAAAATAGATACGTAGATCGACTGGATCATAGGCGACGGCGCTATGAGCACCAAGCCTTGCCCTATCGTGGCGACGATCATCGTCACAAGGACGAACCACCTGTACTTTGGATATTGCGCTTCCATAAATCATTCTCCTCCTTCCGAATATTTGCTTGTAAGAAACATCAACGAGAAGTGCTGACGGCAAAAGCTATAACGTATTTATCCTCCTTTGAAATCGACAACTCAACGGAAACAATCCCATTGCTTTCGGCACATTTTTTTAACTCTCCTTTCAACGTGCAGACCGGTTCTCCGTTGTCTCCGGTGGCTATCTCGATATCCGAAAGTCTCGCCGCGTTTGAATCCGCTTTCAGCGATTTGAACACCGCCTCCTTCGCGGCGAAACGGGTCGCGAAGTATTCCCGGCGGGCGGCGTCGGATTCGGGAGCGGTTTTTCGCTCGGTTTCCGTGAACGTCTTTCTGACAAAGGGGTCTCCTTCCGAAAGAACGCCCTCAATACGTTTTAAATCCAAAATATCCACACCCGCGCCAAAAATCATTTCGCAAAGTCAAAACCGTTCCACGCGGGGATGCCTGTATACTCCTTCGGAGTCTCCTTGCCGGTCATCACCCGGATCGCGCCCGCCGCAAGGGCCTCCATCTCGGATTCGCCCGGCATTACCGTCACTTCGGCGATCCATGAAACGGCGTTTTCAATCTTTTTCGTCAGGTAATCGCTGTGTGCAATGCCTCCGGTCAGGATGACGCCGTCTATTTTTCCGCACATCACGACGGCCATGGCTCCGATCGATTTTCCGATTTGGTAGATCATTGCATCGAAAACGAGTTTGGCGTAGCGGTCGCCCGCTTCGATACGGGCCGCCACCTCAAGCGCATCGCTCGTTCCCAGATGATCGACGAAGCCGCCCGTCTTTTGCATTTTGTCCCGGATATCTTTTTCTGAATATTTCCCGGAAAAACACATGTCTATGACATCTGCAACCGGTACGGAACCGCATCTCGTGGGAGCCATCGGTCCATCCCCGCCGACCACGTCATTCTGATCCGCGATCAGTCCGTGTTCATGCGCCGCGACAGAGACGCCCCCTCCGATATGCGCGATGATAAGGTTCATATCCTCATATTTCTTCCCGCGCGCTTCCGCAAAGCGAATCGCTGTTTCCTTGTGATTCAGCGGGTGGGCTCTGCTTCTGCGGTAAATACCTTTCAATCCTGTCACGCGGGCAAGATCCGTTAGTTCATCGACATCCGGCGGGTTGACTATAAAGGCGGGCTTTCCGTATTTGTCCGAAAACGCGCCGATTATCTGTGCGGCAAGTATATTCGGGTGCTTGACTCCGTTGGCGCCGATGCGCGCGTGTTCTCTGAGCGTGTCGTTTACCGGATACACGCCGCCGAGCAGGGACATCAACCCGCCGCCGTTGGCCGCAAACGCATCCGCATCCGAAAGCTCTATTTTGTTTGTGCGCAACACTTCAAGTATCATATCTTTCCGATACTCAAATTGATCGCTGATATCCTCAAACTCGGCAAGCTTCGCGGCGTCATGCGCTATGTTCTCGGAAAAAACCGGATCGTTTCCTTCGAACAGCGCCACCTTCGTCGACGTCGAACCCGGATTAACAGCGAGGATTTTTAACAAATCGGCCATGCTATATTTTCCCTTCTTTGCCGGCTTTTACCGCAAGCATGATCAGGTTTCCGACGATTTCATCGAGAGGCGCGCTCCGTGAAAAATCGGTCACCGGCTTTGCGAAGCCCTGCAGCATAGGGCCGTGCGCGAGCGCGCCGCCGAAAATTTGGATAAGCTTTACACCGATATTGCCGGCTTCAAGGCTCGGGAAAATGATGATGTTCGCTTGGCCCGCGACTCGGCTTTCCCGTTTGACCTTCCTCTCGGCGACGGCGGGAATGAACGCCGCGTCAAGCTGAAACTCTCCGTCTGCGGCGAGTTCCGGCCATTTTTCATTTGCTATGCGCACTGCCTCCTTTACTTTCTCCACCTGTGCGCCTTCCGCGCTTCCGGTCGTCGAAAAAGACAACATCGCTACCTTTGGCTCAATGCCGAGCAACGCGCGCACGGTCTGCGCCGTGGTATAAGCGATATCCGCAAGCATCTCCGCGTCGGGCGCCTGATTGACCGCACAGTCCGCAATCGCGAAAATATTTCCGTTCGGGCCTTCGAAACGCGGCGCCTCCACTATGCCGATGCTTGAAACCGTATTCAGCCCCTCCTGCATTCCGATGAAACTCATGGCGGACAGTACAACGTCCCCCGTAGAATAGCGATGGCCCGCCGCAAGGCAGTCGCCGTCACCGACCTTGACGACAGCCGCTCCAAAATTCAGAGGGTCTTTGTATTTTCGATTCAGAGCCTTTTCGGAAAACATATCCGAAACGGCTCGGTATTTTCGTATGTATTTTTGAATCACGGCTTCATCCGTAAAATCTATATATGCGAAACCCTCGGCGCCGACGCCAAGGCTTTCCGCAAAAGCTTCGACTGTTTTTCGATTGCCTATAAATACGGGATAAGCAACGCCGTAATTTACAAGCCGCGCCGCCGCCTGTATGATCTTTTTCTCATCCGACTCGGGAAAAACAATGCGTTTTGGGTTTTGTGCGGCCTTTTCGATAAGATTGTTTATAAGTTTACTGTGCATAAACCGTATACCTTCCTTTCATCCTCCTCCGGCCTACTGTCATTATAAGTCGATATGCATTTATAAAAAATATCTGATTAGAATGACAGTCATTCTTATTCAGTATTAGTATATGTCGCCGCAATGCGATATACTGAAAAAACAAGCAATATACGACGGAAAGGAGCGTCCAATGACGATCAAAGCGACGATCAACGGCAAGTCGACAGAGGCCGTCGACGGCTCAATGATACTGTACGCCGCGCTGGATGCGGGCATATATATCCCGCATCTTTGTTCGCATCCCGATCTGCTTCCCCAAGGCGGCTGTAAACTCTGCACGGTGGAAATCACGCGCGGAGATCGACCGGAAGCCGAGCTTGTGACATCGTGCGACACGCCTATAGAGGACGGCATGATTATCGCGACGCGCACGCCCGTAATAGACGAGCTTCGAACGATGTCCGTCGAATTGATGCTCGCCGGCCATCCAAAGGACTGCACAGGCTGTCGCATGTATCTGAAATGTGAATTTCAGGCTGTCATGCAATATCTGTCCGCAACGGGCGTGCGCATGCGGGATGTTCGCCGCACCGCGCTTAACATCAATACGGAAAATCCTCTCATTGATCGCGAACCGGAGCGCTGTATCCGGTGCGGGCGCTGTATCCGCATATGCAGAGACGTTCGCGGCGTCGATGCGCTGCGATACAATCGCAAAGAATATGAGATATATGTGGGAACAGAAAACAATCTGCCTCTGAAAAAATCCGATTGCCGTTTCTGCGGCGCCTGCGTCGAGGTTTGCCCCACAGGCGCGCTCCGGGATCGTTCGGGTGTTTTTCGCGAGGATCTGCCGAGGGCGCAGGCGCTTATACCATGTAAGGCGGAGTGCCCCGTACATACGGATATTCCGCGTTACCTGCGCTGCGTGAGTGAGAAACGCTATTCTGACGCCGTTGCGGTCATTCGTGAAAAAATCCCAATGCCCGGCGTTCTCGGACATATATGCACCGCTTATTGTGAAAAGAAGTGCAAGCGAGGCGGCCTGAACGAAGCGGTCTCAATCCGTTCGGTAAAGCGCCTTGCCGTAGAACGCGACGCCGAAAGAACATGGAATGCGCGGCGGAGCATAAAGCCCGGCACCGGCAAAACCGTTGCGGTCATCGGCGCCGGGCCATGCGGCCTGACGGCGGCGCACTATCTGAGAAAACAAGGGCATACTGTGACGATCTTTGAAAGACAGGACAAACCCGGGGGAATGCTCTCTTACGGCATTCCCTCTTACCGTCTGCCGAACGATCTGCTTGAGGAAGAGATAACGGACATGATTTCCGTCGGCGTCAGCCTTCAAACCGGCAAGGAGATAACGAACGCGGCTGATCTGAAAGCAAAGGGCTACGACGCCGTGCTCATTGCGGTCGGGGCGACCAAGGGGAAACGTCTGCCGCTGCCGGGCGCGGAGCTGCCCGGTACGCTGACCGCGCTTGAATTTCTCGAAGCAGCCGCAAAATCCGCCTCTAAAAGCGTTTTGGTAATAAGTCGCGGCGTCCGGGTATGCGTGCTTGGGGGAGGCAATGTTGCGTTTGACGCGGCCAGAACAGCTATCAGGCTCGGCGCGGATGTTACGCTGATGTGCCTTGAAAACAGGGATAACATGCTCGCGGATGAAACGGAAATCGCGGAAGGCTCGGAAGAAGGCTTGAAAATCCTGCCGGGAAAGACTTTTCTTGAAATAGCGGAAGAGAATCGACGCGTATCGGGCGTCCTCGCACAGGATATACGCGGGTTTTCATTTGGAAAATCCGGTCTTATGGTCGACGCCGTCGAAGGCACGGCAAGGATCGTACCCGCAGAGATCGTGATATTCGCGGCGGGGCAGATGAGCGCGCTTACGTCCGCTTTCGGCATTGAACTGAATCGCTTTGGCTATCCCGCGCTCACGGACGGTTTTAAGACTTCCGTTGAAGGTATTTTCGCGGCGGGCGACGCGGTCACGGGTACGAAGGCTGTCATAGACGCGATCGCCGGGGGGCGTGAGGTTGCGAGCGCCATGGATCTTTATCTCGGAGGAGACGGCGATATATCGGAGGAGCTCGTTGACAAAGAGGTATTTCCCGCAAACATAGGCGTCATTCAAGGCTTTGCCGACCTGCATCGATTGGGCGATGAGCTCGCCGAGCCCGGCGAAAGAAAAGAGGGATTCACCCAAGTGAATCTCGGGCTTCCCTGTGAAAGCGCCGGTGAAGAATGCGGTCGTTGCCTGCTCTGCGATCTGCGTACCGGGATACAGCCTGTCGCGTTCAGCAGCTTCTATTCCGCATAGGCGCCGTATGTTTGATTAAGGAGAAAGAAGTGAAACACATTTGTGACGTAAATACGGACAAGCTTCCTTCGCTCGATTTTTTCGATGAATTCCCCGAACGGAAATGCCCTGTTTTCGCCGCCCGCGAAATCGCCGAAAAAGGGCGGGCGCTTTCCTGCGGCAAGGGTACGTTTTGCAGGGACGGAGTCACTCAGCTTGCGTTTATCCTCGACGGTATCGTAAGGAACAAGGCGCGTGAGGGCGATATGAAATTGCTGTTACAGCTTTGTAAAAATATTTCTCTCGCTTCCGATTGTGCGATGAGCGGACATGTTTCCGCATTGATTGTATCATCGATCGAAAAACAAAGGGAAAGGTGGGATGACCATCTGATCCGCAGACAATGCCCGGACATGATCTGTTCCGGTTTCATATCCTATTACATAGCGCCGGACAAATGCACAGGCTGCGGAAAATGCGTTCCTGTCTGCGCCGGGCGAGCCGTCACAGGCAGGAACGCTTATATACATGTTATAGAGGATGATCTTTGCACATGTTGCGGGCTCTGCGCGGACGCTTGCCCCGAAAACGCCGTTTTGATCGCCGGCAGCGTCAAGCCGCGCGTTCCGGACGAACCTGTTCCCGCAGGGAGTTTTTCACCCGAACCCACGCGCCGGCGCCGGCGCAGGGAGTAATAGGGAAGTCTCTAATCCTCCACGAAAGCAAAATTCACAGCGTTTTCACCCGCGATGCGTCCGCTGTTCACGCACCAACCCATCGTGTTGCCCGGAAAAATGAACGGGTAACTGTCTCCGAAAATGTTGCACGAGTCCGTACCGACGGCGTAAAGCCCCGGGATGGGTTCGTAACCGGGCGTCAGCGCCTCCATCCTGTAATTGATGAGAATGCCGCCGAGCGAACCGTAGGCGCCGACGTTCTGCCTGCAGCAATACAGTTTTCCGTTTCCGATTTTTTGCATGTATCTGCGATCTTTTTCAAAGATGCTGTCATAACCTCTTTCGCAATCCTCGTTATACTGTTTGACCGTGTTCAGCAGTCCGGCTTTGTTGATCCCTGATTTTTCCGCAAGCTCTTCCAAACTCGCCGCTTCGCAAATCGGCTCATAGCCTGCGGCCAGATCCCTCTCCCATTCCTCGTTAAAATGCTCGTAAAGGTCGTGCGGATGGACGTGCGAGGGGATGTCGCCGCCGTCTTTCCGATAATGCGCCAGCAAGGCGTCGTCGAATACAGAAAAGCATATCTTGCCCGGCTGCGTCGCGATAGCGTTGCCCGTGAAGGTTGTATTTGCGATCTGGTCTTCCGGTATGAAGCGTTCGCCGAGGCGGTTGATCCATAGACAGGGCTGCCTGAACGCGCCGTCCAATATGAAGTGGTTCATATTATCCGGAAGCTGGTACATCAGTTCCATGGTGCAATCCGTATGTCCCGCCCCGGCCGCCCAAGCCATCTTGATCCCGTCTCCGACCATACCGGGAATAGCGAAATTGAAAATGGTTTTTCCGAATTCAAAGCCTGTCTGTTCCTTGATCATCTGCGGATTCGCGCCAAATCCTCCCGTCGCGAGAATGACCGCGCCGCCGGTGCATTCGATTTCCTCCCCGTCCCGATTCACCGCGCGAACGCCGACAGCTTCGCCGTTTTCCGTAATGATTTCCTTGACCGGGGTTTCAAGATAAAACTCAACACATAGCTCTTTTGCGCGGCGCGTCAAAGCGGAGGTCATGGACGTCGCGCTTCTCGGCCCGACTGTACCGTCATCCGCAATCACGACGTGCCAGGTAAACTCACCGTCCGAATACGCCTTTGTCGCTTCCGGCGCACTGAAGGCGCGCTGCGCTCCGGCGAATCTTACGCCCATATCCTGTAACCAATCGATGGTTTCGCCGGACTTAAAATAGTACTCGCGCACTATCCGCAAGTCTACGCGGCAATGCGTGAAATACATATGCTTCCGAAGCGCTTCGCCCGGCGTTATCGTCACCATCTGTTCTTTCTGGATTCGAGATCCGATGCCCAGAGGGCCCATGCCCATGTTGGCGGCGCCTCCTGTGGTGTTGGCCTTCTCAAACACAGCGACTTTCGCTCCTTTTTCACCCGCCGCAACCGCAGCCGACAGTCCGGAAAGACCGGCGGCCACAACGATGATATCCGCATCCATCTGTTTCATTGTCTCTGTCTCCTCTCTGTCACGTTGTTAACGATAGGTATAGCCGTCCTTTGTTTTATATTTCGGAGGAATCACAGGAAGCTGAATGAAGGAATCATATTGCCCGCCGGCATGGATGATGTGCACGCCTTTGTTGTCCGTTTCCCATGACAAGGGTTCAAACCAACCCTCCCTTATATAACGGCCCGCTATCTGCAGCCTTATCCCTTGGCCCGCGTGAAAAATACGGGACGACGGCACGATAGCGATATCAACCGGAACGATCTCCCCGGGTTTCAGTTTTTGTTCACTCGTGTGAGGATGCCACGGTTCGAATTTCGTCGTGCGATCTTCGTCGATCTCACGGTGAGAAACACGAAGCTTTCCCCATGAGCCGGGGTGCGGTTCTCCGAGTATATAATTCGGGAGCCATTCGCCGTTTTCATCGAGCTTACGCACATTGATAAAGAGATCCATTTCGTCATGTTCCTTCGATTCGACCCACAGCCTCACCCAAATATAGCCCGTCACTTCGGTTTCTTCTTCAAACACAAAATCAAACTCCGCTTCTTCTTTCTCGCTGTCGTAAGAAAGCGACGCGGGCCCGGGCGGAAGCTCACGCGCCAAAACTTTGTTTTTCGCATCGAGATAGAATCTGGTATATTCCGTTCTCTTTAACGGATATTCTTTTTCCGGACGATCCGTCTGATAGTTTATGTCATACGCATCCATAACTTCAATGCGGTAACGCGGCGTCATCTCCCATCCGTTGTTGATTCCTTTAAGATAGCGATCAAAGAAGCGCCGCAAGTCATCGAGATTTTTGGGTGTGAATTGATCCGGCCATTCCTGTTCGCGGTGCATACGCATCCACTTGCGCGTCGAGCGAATCTTACGGAATGCCGTGATTGACCCGTGACAGTGAAAATGATGATACGACAAGGTCATATAGACAGGTATTTTGATTTTTTCCGTATCCGGCACTTTGTCCGCCCAATAATCATTGAACAGCGGATAACGGCGTCCGTTTTCCACAAGGTCGTCAACGAGATTCGGGCCTGTGATCGAACTGATAATAAACTCGTTGAAAGAAAGCGCGGGGATACCGCCTTCGTAAATCGATTCGCTGTAGATATCGTTCGTCTGTTCCCAAGGAGCGATGCAGGTCAGATGCGGGGGCTGCAAGGCCGCGATCCTGAGCTGAGGCATCGCCACGCCTGAATTCCCGCTCATTCCTATACGCCCGTTACACCAATGCCGTTCGGCCAGCCATTCTATAAATTCGGCGCCGTCTCTCGCATCCCGGCCGCCGAACATATTTACATCGCCCCCGGAATGACCAACGCCTCTCGGATCGACGTTGACCACGGCATAGCCGTAGTGACACCAGTAGCTCGGATCCGGCGATTCGAATTTGGCCATACGCGAAACGGTTCCCGGCGGCACGCCCATGATCTGCCACTCGCTCATGCCGTCCCCGGGACGCTTCCCGTAATAGCTCCACGATACAAGCGCGGGAATATTGCCGTCGCCGTCTTTGCGGTAAATATCGCAGTATATGACCGCACCGTCGGAAAGCGTCATGGGTACATCCTGTTCGCAAATAATGCCGTCCTCGCTCTTATACAGGCGTTGATTGAATTTCGCGCAAAACCCGTGCGCGGTTGAATCGATGCCTTCCGCTTTTGACAGATCTATCCCCTCTTCGGGATCGACCGGCTCACGTGCCTTGCGGTAAGCCACTTCGAACTCTTTCCCATTGAACACTTCCTTTTTAACAAAAATTTCGATCTTTTTATCTTCGCTCATAATCGTCTTTTCTCCTTAGGATTCCACAAGCTCTTCTATATACTCGGCGGCCTCTCCAAAAGTCTTGTTGCGCTTGAAGTCCATATAAGGCACCTCCACATCAAACGCATCCTCCAACACCGTCGTAACCATCACATAATTTGCCGATTTGAATCCGAGCTCTTCAAAACTCGTTTCCTTGTTTAATGTCGAGGGATCAAGGCGCATGATCTCGGAAGACCTGCTTATGATGATTTCCAACGCTTCGTTTCTTACAGACATACTTCACCTCCTTTTCTTAAATTTATTCAATGCCGGCTTTGTTCAAATATAGATCGAGAGTTCATCAATAAAGATGCGAAGGGCGGGTTTTGCGTCATCCTTTCTCCACGCGATGACCACTACATTGAAATCGTCTTCGAGCCTGACGGCTTGAATGCCGTTCTGAAGATTGCGCCGTTCGTTATCGTCTATAACGGTTGCGCCTTTTCCGGTCTGTACCGCGAGAAGAAGGGATTCATAGTTTGGAAGTTCTTCCACTATATTCGGAGAAAGTCCGTACCGCTCAAAAAACTGCAGTACATGTTTATTTCCTCCCGGAGATTCCTTGCGTGAGATGATTACGAAATTCGCGTTCTTGAAATCTTCAATTATGATGTTCTCCTTTAACGCGAGCGGGTCGTTGCCGGGAATAAGAATACATGTGTTTATTCGTTTGATGGGTTTTATTGCGAGAGCCGCGGCTTCTTTCACCGCATCGGAGATATCAAAATCGAAGGTCACGATAAGATCGAAATGCCCGTCTATCAGTTTTTCACGCAATTGCTGAAAATGCCTGCGCTCGAAATTGAGCCGAATATTGCTGTGCTCGCTGCGGAACTTGTGCAAAAATCCGGGAAGAAAGAATCCCGTGTCAATACCGCTGAAAATTCCTATGTTGAGGGTATTGTTTTCTCCCGTACTTGCGATGATGGCCTCTTCGATTGCGGCGTCGATTTTTTCGGAAATACCGTTCAGCCTTTCATACAATACTTCGCCGGCGGCGGACAGCCTGACCGAACGCTTTGTGCGGTAAAACAAATCGGCTCCGATTTGTCTTTCAAGAAGCGCAATCTGTTTGCTTACCGAGGATTGCGAGGTGTAGAGCGCGTTTGCCGATTCCGTGAAGGAAAGTTTTTCGGCGACGGCAAGAAAGTAGTCTATTTGAAGCATTGTTACCTTATTCATGCTCATGGGATTTCTCCTTTACCATAAAGCCGATTCGGTGGTTCAATGTTGGCTCCGTCCAACCGCAGCCGAGGGAACTGACGCCGTCATTCAATGTATAGAAAGCCCTGCTGTAAAACCCTCTCTTACCGCTTCGTACACTTTTCGAGCATTGTTGCAATCTCCGATTTTATATACGGATACCCGCTCATTCGCTCCGCGTATATCTTCCGCGAGTTTTTCCGCTTCGCCGGTCAGTCCGCGCATACCGAGGGCAAAGATGATCTGATCCGCGGACATTTTCACGGCAATGCCATCTTTGTCCTCCGCTTCAATACTGCCGGAATATATTTCCGTGCATTTCAGGCCTGTTTTGTATACGAGCAACCCGTCCATTTCATTCAATAACGCTATCCGATGCATCGGATAACTGTCCGATGCAACTTCATCCTGCATTTCGATAATAAGCACCTCTTTTCCCTGCTTGGCAAGATTGATTCCCGTTTCGCAACCGACCAAACCGCCGCCTATTATAATGATGCGCTGCCTGATGAAATCCGGCGCACTGTAAACATCGAGCGCATGCAAAGCATTCCGGATGCCCCGGATATTCGGAATTAAAGGTACGGAGCCGATTGCAATAACGGCGGCGTTTATCTTATATTCGCGAATCATATCGAAAGAAAACGCCGTGTTAAGCAATATCTCTATGTTCCGCCGTTCAACCCGGCGGATGAGCAAATTTTTGAAGTCCCGCAGATCTGTCTTGTAAACATCCGTGTTCGTGAAATTTACGAGTCCACCCAAGGCCGAACTTTTTTCGATAAGGATAACGCGATGACCGCGATCGTGGGCTGTGATTGCGGCCTGCATTCCCGCAACGCCGCCCCCTATGACAAGCACACTTTTTGAATCGGGCCTTTTTCCCAAAAGTTCCTTATCGTAGAAAAAAGCTTCCGGGTTAACCGTGCAACCGAAGAGTTTATCGAGCTTGTCGAGATTCTCCTCAAGTTCGCCCGGGAAACATTTGAAGCAACGGATGCATTTCGTGATATCATCCGCGTTTCCTTCAATTATCTTTTTCGCGAAAGACGGTTCCGCGGTTGCAGGTCTTGCGAGCGCGACAAGGTCGCATTTTCCTTCTGATATTAATTTCTCCGCCAATACCGGATCTGCAATTCCGCCCACCGCAGCCACAGGAATACCGACCTGTTTTTTTATAAGCGCCGCATCCTCCGCATTCAACCCGTGAGCTTGGTACATGGAAGAAAATTCACCGGAAAGGACAGGGTCACGATATACGCCGACGGATACATGGATAAAATCTATATACGGCTCCGCCATTTTACAGAAAGCCGCCGTTTCCGGAACGCCCATGCCTTCGGGCATCTTTTCGTCGCCGGATACGCGCATTTCCAATATAAAATCCTCACCCACAGCGTTGCGAATCGCCTTGAGAACCTCCACCGGGAATTTTGCCCGATTTTCAAGGCTGCCCCCGTACTCATCCGTGCGCCTGTTTGTTCGCGCGGAAAGAAACTGATGCAAAAGCCATCCGTGCCCCGCATGAACCAAAACGCCGTCAAAGCCCGCCGCCTTCATAAAAGCGGCGGCTCGGACGAAATGTTCCGTAACCGTTTCCATGTCGTTACGATCCATTTCCTTGACCCGTACGCCGTCCTCTTCGCGAACAAATCCCGTAGGGCCGATCGGATCGGGATTATTCGGCAGTTTTGTCATGGATTCACCGCAATGTGAAAGTTCTATCAAAGCTTTTGCTCCGCCCGTTTGAATCATCAGCGCAAGAGCGCTCAAATCTTCGAAAGAACGACCTGCGTATTTCGAAAAATCAATCGGCGGAAACGGTTCTCTGCTCGCGAATTCATAATCAACCGGCGTTTCTCCTATAGTTACCTGTGCAAAATCCCCGCGAGCCCGCGCCCCGATCTCGTGGAACAGCATATCGCGTAACGGCGGAATATTGACGAAGACGCCGCAGTAGATCGGCGCCGCAAGGATACGATTTCGATAGATATGCGTACCTATCTTGATCGGCGCAAGCAGGTTCTTGTAGTTATCTGTTTTATCCATTTTCACCACCATTGCAGTCTGTCGGCTGCCGGCAATAAACCATGAAACGAAGTTTCATATTTACTCCCGACTTTTCTCATCGATATTATTATATGATAAATATTCAAATTCACAAATACCGCTTAAATATTATTTACATTCGAAAAGAGAATAAATATCGCGCGTCATTTGATGATATAAGATGATATAATAGGCGGGTCGAATAATTTATCCGAAGGCGGGTCGAATCATATGCAACAGTCCGGAAAACACAAAAGAAGTATTACCGCCGTTGTCGGCGCAATAATGCTCATGCTCGTTGGCCTGATTTACGCGTGGTCTGTTTTTAAGAACCCTCTGAGCGATGTTTACCCAATGTGGAGCGAAAGTGAGTTGTCGTTGGTTTTCACGATTTCGATGATATGTTGGTGCGTTGGAGGATTGATCAGCGGAATGCTTCTCCGAAAAATAAAAAACGGCCTTGTCGTTTTAATTGCGGCCGCGCTTATGTTCACAGGATTCCTTGCCTTGTCTTTCATGCCTTCGCAAGAGCCGGCAAAAAGCCTTTTGATCATGTATATATTTTACAGCGTATTCTGCGGACTCGGGGTAGGGCTTGTGTACAACTCGGCCCTTACAGCCGCAGTGCGTTCTTTCCCCGAAAAGGCGGGAACTGTTTCGGGGATATTACTCATGGCTTACGGTTTCGGGGGGATGATTTTCGGCAGTATCGTCAACCGGATAATCGCCGGAAGCGGGCTGCAAAGGACGTTCTTCCTGCTTGCCGTATCCGTCGCGGCAATTCTTGCGGTGGGTCAGTTTTTCCTTAAACCTGTAACGGATCACAGGAGTCATGACACGGAGGGAAAACGCATTCAAACCGCGACCCCTGCGTCGCCCGGCATTGCGAATGACTTCATGCCGTCCGAAATGACCCGCAAATTTTCTTATTGGATATATTTTGTCAATATCATTGTCATCGCATCGGGAGGTTTGCTTGTTATAAACAACGCCGTTCCGATCGCGCAGAATTTCGGCGCGGGGGCTGCGCTCGGCTTGACCGTCACGGTTTCCAACGGAATCGGCCGGGTATTTTTCGGTTGGCTTTTCGATATGAGGGGCAGACGACCGGCTATGTCGCTTGATTGTTCGATTATGATACTGGCCGGCGCCGTATTCATTTTCGGATCACTGCACAACGCGTCCGTTTGGATCATCATCGGATTCGTATTGACAGGATTGAGTTACGGAGGAAGCGCATCATTGTCGGCATCCATAGTCAATCTCTTTTTCGGAGCAAAAAATTACGCGGCAAATCTCAGCATCATGAATTGTTCCATCATTATCGCCGCAATTATCGGCCCGATGGTTTCAAGTAAACTGTACGAGAATGCCGGCAACTCGTGGTTCCCCGTTTTCGTAATGCTTCTGATCCTTGGCGTTTGCGGTTTGGTAACATTCCTCTTGCTGAACGTCGCCGCAAAATTCGAGAAATTCGAGTGACAATCCTTTCGGATCCCTTTCGTATCCTTTTCCGATAACCTTTACACCATATTCCCCGGATTCAGTACCCCGTCCGTGTCAAAAAACTGTTTTACCCGCCGCATCAGTTCAAGGTGTTCCGGCGGAATATAATTTCGGAAGATATCCCGGTTTACTTTTCCGATTCCGTTTTCAGCGGCAATCATCCCTCCGCTTTTGACGGCGGAATTGAAAAACTCATCCGTTACGGAACGGCAAAGCTCGATCTGTCTGCGATTTTCCGGAAGCAGGTTTATATGAAAATGATTTGCGCCCGCGTGCGCCGTCAACGCATACGGCACGCCGCACTTATCCAAAATCATATGCGTGTCTCTGAGCAGTACGTCGATCGCTTTTCCGGGAACGGTAATATCGAGCGCCATCTTTGTGATTGAGTCGTCGGCTCGTCTGTTTTGTCCCACGGCGCCGTTTACGGAATCCGGAATTCCGTGACGGAACAGGCGCAATTTTTCAATCTCTTTCTCAGTATCGGCAGCCCATGTCAAATCCTCGTCGCCGCCCGCGTCCGAGCAGATTTGCAAAAGCCCGTTCAGCGCGGTCTCCGTTTCGGAAGCGTCGTCCGAAACCAATTCCGCAAAAATAGCCCTTGCATTGCCGGGCGGTTCCGGAATTGTCCGGAGTCGGGTTTGTTTGAGTCTGAACTGTCGAAAAAGCTCAAGGGACGCCCGGTCGAGATAATCAAGCGCCGACAGTGAAACGCCATTCCATTTTTTCGATGCTTTCAGCGCGTCCGAAATGAATAGCCGGGCGGATTCGTCGCTGTCCATGAAAAAGACGATGCTCCACCTGTGCTTTGGAACGGGCGTGAGTTTAAGCCGAATGTTTTCAAAAATGCCGAGCATTCCTTCGCTGCCCGCGAAGAGATCAAGCAGATCCGTTCCTTTTCGCGGAAGCAGCGGCAAAACCGCAGGCGGCGCGTCCGAATATTTGACTTTAAGTTTCCGCCCGTCCGGAACGGAGCAGCAGCCGAGTTCATCGAACGTGTGACGTCCTCGTTCAACAGAAAGAAGTTCGCCTGACGCGAGACGTATATCCGCCGCAATAACATGATCCGCCGTACGTCCGTATAAAAGGGACGTTGGCCCTCCCGCGTTCGTACCGAACATGCCCCCGATCGTCGCCGTCGTTTCCGTCGGATCGGGCGCGAAGAAATAATTGAAGTCTTTTCGGGAAACGGCGGCTCTTAAATCCGAAAGAGACGTTCCCGGATATACGTCCAAAAAGACGCCTGTTTCATCTTCTCCCATACCGTTTACACCGGAAAAGCGGGACAGGTTTAAAACCGTTCCCCCGCTCGGAACAGCGGCGCCCGTAATGCCCGTTCCGGCGCCTCGCACCGTGAGAGGACGGGAGGATTTGACTGCCGCCGCGATTTCATCCCTGTTCGAAATGAATATTAGACCGTCGCACTCGCCGGTCAGGCAGGACTCATCTTTCAGGTATTCAAAATATTCGGATTTTTGAATATTTGGCATATCATGTCTCCGCATCTATGATATCGGCCAACGCATGGGCGAATTCAACACAGTCGCATACCGCACCCGCGTCGCAGACCGAAAAAATCGGAGCGGTTTCATCCGTGTTCACACCTATCAAAATTTCACTGTCCTTTATACCGGTCGTAAACGCCCTCGCCCCCGACGCTCCGAGAGTCAGACAGATTTTAGGACTTATAAACGCTCCCGATATGCCGACAAGCCGATCGGGCGCCACCCATCCGTCCACCGCCGCCGGTCTTGTGCCCGCGACGGCCCCGTTTATGCGTTCCGCCAATCGCTCAGCCTCTTCCATATTTGATTTGCATCCCATGCCGCGTCCGCACGCGATTACATTTTGGAAAGACCTAAGTCCGACGCCGGTTTCGGCAGGGATAAATTCCTCATCCGCACTCCAATCCGTCTCACGGCCGGAGGTGCAGTAAAATGTATCTGTCACGGGTTCGCATATTTTTTCCGCAGGTTCGAACGCATCCGTCATAACTGTCACAACAGCCGGAAGCATAAGAGGAAACACAGCGTCAATATTCCCGCTATACGCCATTTTTAATACGACCTTGGACGTATCGGCATTTTCCGTTGAGCGGATGTTTGTTATGCACGCGGTGTTTATTTTTGCGGAAAACCGCGTTCCAAGCTCCGATCCGGCGATATCGGCGGGGAAAAGCATGAGTTCCGGCTTCTCCTTGTCGTAAATTTCGGACAGCACGGGTAAAATTCCTTCCGCGCTGTAAAATCTCTCCGCGTTGGGAACGGCGTGAATGATTTTCGCGAACGGGCATTTATACGTTCCCGCGCCGCAGTCGTCTATCAGCCACAGGGCCGGATCGTCCGCGCCCAAAGCGGCGGCCGCGCTGTACAGCCGCGAAATAATTTGAGCGTCTTCATGCTGCGAACTCACAATCACCGCGCAGACTTTCATAAATTCCCCCTCAAATATTCATTGTAAATAAATTCGGCCTTTTCTCGGACGCTCTCCCCCGGCGCAAAAAGGCATACGCGCCGGGCGGCGTTTCGGCGAAGGTCGACCGGCCCGCCGTCGGCGACGTCTACGGTCATTTCTATCGTCTCAAACGGAAAATTTTTTGCTTTCAGCTTATCCCTGAGCGTCGGGATGCGAAGGTAGGAGTATTTTGCGTTTCCCACGGCGCATACAAACGGTTTCGTGACCGTACGGAAGCATCGTCCGCCATTTACGGCATGGCCGACTCTTATACCGTGCTGCAAAAGGATAATTTCAGTAAGCTCCGTAACACACGGAAGTCCGAGTTTTTCCGCAAGAAACGGGGGAACCGCACCGCTTCCTCCCGGCGCGGTTTGGCTTCCCGTAAAAATAATATCATAAGGGCCGTTTTCTTTCACGAATTCGGCCAATATGTCCGCTACTGTTTTCGGCGTGAAACGCAGATCAGCTTCGCAGTTAATCGAAACTACCCTGTCGATTTTCACCGCCGAAAGCACCGTCAGTATATGGGAACTGTATCCCGGATTTATTGTACAAGCGGTAATGTGCGTGCTTTCGCCTTCCGCTTCCAATAAATCTTTCAGTCTGAGCGCGTTTTCGATCGCCGCTTCGTCAAAACACCCAAGAGTACGCCGGACATAGCTTGTATCAGGGATGCCTGTTCCGAGGTTCAGCCAGTCCGCCGCCAAAAGCTCGTCAGTATCATCAATTATTTTAAAGCATATCAGTATTTTCAACATAGCGCCCCCTTTCGTCCGTTCGCATTTCCGGACAACGACCATATTCATTAAAGCACGCGCTTATTTAAAAGTCAATCAGGCGCTGTGAAAATTCTGTAAAATTCTCATTATTATTTTTAATTTTCCGTTGAAAAGTTCATCCATTTACTGTATACTTTTTCTGTTATACATTAGCGTACTATCGTTTGGCGTTCTGTCAGGACGCATTTGACAGTCCGGTAACAGTATATGCCTGCCAAGAATACAAAGCGTAAAACCACAAAAGGTAAGCTTACCGAAGCCCGCGTTTCGATGCTCGGCGGTTTCGAGCTGAGCATTGGCAATATCACGGTGAACGAAACCTTGAATCGATCCACCAAGATGTGGGCGTTTTTGGCATATCTGATCATTCGGCGGGACAGGAATGTTCCGCAATCCGAGCTTGTTGATCTGCTGTGGCCCGACGGCGACAGCAGCAATCCGATCAACGCCCTGAAAACGCTGCTTTACCGCATAAGAAGGCACCTTATTCCCGTTGTGGGCGAGGACGTGAAATTCGTTGTTTCGCGGCGCGGCTCCTATATGTGGAATCCCAACATCAAATGCACGGTGGACATAGAAGAATTCGAAGAGCTCTGCCGCGAAGCCGAGACGGCGGAAGAAGAACGGTTGCTTGATATATATCGGCAAATAACGTATCTGTACAAAGGCGATTTTCTGCCCAAGCTTTCCGAGTTGATCTGGGTCGTTACAAATTCCGCGCATTATCACGCGCTGTATCTGCGCGCGGTTCGGAAATTTTCCGACATGCTGGTTGATAGAGAGCTTTGGTTCGAATTGAACAATCTGTGCTCAAAAGCCCTTGAGATAGATCCCTTTGACGAACGTCTGCATTCGCTGCTCATCACGTCATTGCTGAAGCAGGGAAACGCTGCGGCGGCGCTCGGCCATTATGAGGCCGCGACGGATTTCCTGTACAAAAACTTGGGCGTTCGCCCGTCCGAAAATCTGCGCAGTATGTACACGGATATCATGAACCAAAACAATCTCTACGACGCCGACACCGACATGGACGTGTTGCTCGATAATCTGCGGGACGCCGCGAACGAACCCGGTGCGTTTATTTGCGACCCCGGCTTCTTCAGACTCGCTTACAGGCTTGAAGCCAGACGGGCGGCCCGAAACGGCAGCAGCGTTCACATAGCGCTTTTGACCATCACCTCTCTCGACAATTCCGCTCCGCCGCTCCGCATGCTCAACGCTTCGATGAAATACCTGCTCGAAGCTATAAAAGCCGGTCTGCGAAAAGGCGACGTGGCGTCGCGTTACAGCGGGGCGCAGTATGTATTAATGCTTCCCACCGCGAATTTTGAGGACGGGCAAGTTGTCGTCAACAGAATATTGCGGATATTCTCAAAGCATCATCCCCGCATCCGGCTGAAGATATCGCCGCGGCTGTTTCAGCTCGAAATCGCGAAATAAACGACCCCCAACAAGACTGCAAAAACTGCCCCGCGGCTTGCCGCGGGGCATTGAACCTTTCCGCATAATACGGACTGCAGCGTAAATCTCGGCTTTTCCGCCAAAACACACTTCTCCGGGCCCGTTGTTACGGAATTATTACAATAGTGTTACATCGACTATTTTTTTATTTCTGTTACCAAACTGTGACCAAAATGGTGTATTATATATTATAGGCTCATTTAGCAATGCGATTGATTTCCGTCTTGACGGAAATCGGAGGCGCGGTTCCCGATCCGCGGGATTGGAGCGTGATATGGAAACAAACGAACAAGACGGCCTGTCGACGCGATACGCGCGCGCTGCACGCGCGGCGACGATTTCGAAAAGACGGCGCTTATTGTCATTGATAATAGCGGCGCTCGTCGGAGCGGCGGCGGCCTTGGCGATCTTTATAGCGATCTTGCTGCAAAGCGACGTCGCCGAAGGGTCGCGGATGGAAGAAGCGGCAAGACGCGTATTGCCGCTGTCATTCAACTTGGCGGATGTTGAAGATGAGATGCCGGGAGGCGGCCTACCCATACCTTGGCCTGACGACGGGCTGCCCGATTCGGCCGACAGCTTGCCGACCGACAAACTCTTCATCACGGCGGAGCGGCGCGGCTACCACGAAAAAGATCTCCGGCTCGTCATTCCCGTTATAGATATCGACGGGCCCGTTTACGACGGCACGGATACGGCTACGCTGAACAAGGGCGCCTGTCTTTACGAGGTTTCGCAGCTGCCCGGCAGGGGCAATCGCAACGTCAGCATCGCGGGACACCGTAACGGGATCAAGAACGGCAAGATTACGGAGATCATGTTCTACCATCTCGATGAAGTGGGCGAGGGTGATTATCTCTATCTGTGCGACAATGAAAAGGTATTCAGGTACCTCTACAATTACACCGTTACCGTAGAGGAGAGCGACTGGAGCGAGATATACAGTAAGGGGTACAGCAGCTTGACGCTGACTACCTGTACGCCCATAGGCGTCGCGGATCACCGGCTGATAGTCGTAGCCGCGCTGGACGGAATTTTTTATAAGACCGAAAATTTTGACTTCACAGCAAATAATTCTATGTGAGTTGTCATTATTATGGTATAATGACTTTTGGATCAGATCGGAGGTGTTCGTTTTGAAAAACTCGATAATGATTACATTATGTAAAGCAAGGCGCGCCGGCTGCCGTACGGTCGTGATTGCTTTTACGCTTTTTTCACTGTTTGAATTCGCCGCTTTGGCGCCCGCGTTTCAAACATTTGACGGCGGCGTCGTATACGCCGCGCAGAAGGTGCCCGCCAAGACGGAACAGAAATCAGGAGTCAGCGGCAGCGTGTTTTCTAACGACAAGGCTTCCATAGACGTCTCAAATATGGCCGAAGGCTATGTTATGCTGAAATACACGGGCGGCAAAAGCGTTCCCATCAAGGTTCAAATCACAAAAAAGGGCGGTGAAAACTACACCTACAATCTGAGCAGTGACGGCACGGTCGAGGTGTTCCCGCTCTCCGTCGGAGACGGCGACTACACGATCAACATATTTGAAAATATTTCGGGCAGCAAATACGCGCTCGCTTTCGGCAAGACGGTCAGCGTGAAGCTCCGGCACCCATTCCTGCCTTTCATGTACGCAAATCAATATGTAAAATTCAGCGCTAATTCCGACGCCGCGAAACAGGCGGCCACACTTGTCGCCGGCAAGGCTACGGATCTCGAAAAGCTTGACGCCATCTACCAATACGTCGTCAAGAATTTCACATACGATAAGGTGCTTGCCCAAAACGCGCCGGCCGGTTATGTTCCGAACGTCGACGCCGTTTTAAAATCCAAAAAGGGCATCTGCTTTGATTATGCGGCGGTAATGAGCGCTATGCTGCGCTCACAGAACATACCGTGCAAGCTCGTCATCGGTTATGCCGGCACAGCTTATCACGCTTGGGTCAACGTCTTTATTGAGAACGTGGGTTGGATAGACAAAGCCATTTACTTCGACGGCGACAAGTTTTCGCTTATGGATCCGACGTTTGCTTCGAGCTCGAAATCAAGCCCCGAAATATATAAGTTCATAGGCGACGGTTCCAATTACCAAGTCAAATACACCGATTAAGAGAGGTACAGCAATGGAGAAAGAGTCCGGAAACGAAATTCGCGTCGGCAGAGAGTTGAATTCAGAAGAGCTTTCCATATTCTGTCTCAAGCTTTCCATGATGATCAAGTCCGGCATCAATGTCGAAAAGAGTGTGGCCATACTGCTTGAGGATGCCGGCAACGGCTCTGACAGGGAGTTGTTGACGGAGATTCATAAGCTTATTGACGAGGGGTATACGCTTTCAAAAACCCTCGAAACGGTCGGACGTTTTCCTTCCCATATGATACGCATGGTGGATATAGGACAGGTGACGGGAAAACTCGAATCGGTACTGTCGGCGCTTTCGGATTTTTACCGCAGAGAAGCCAATATAACGAAGATGATCCGAAACGCGATCATGTATCCCGCCGTTATGCTCGTTGTGACGGCTGTGATTTTGCTCGTTCTTGTGTCCCGTGTTCTGCCTGTGTTTCAGCAGGTTTTCCGAGATATGGGCGCGAGCATTTCCGCGTCTGTTCAGGTGATGCTGCAGGTCGCCGACATCAGCAAGTACGTAGCTGTGGGATTGTCCGTCATCTTTGTGGCCTTTGTCGTCATAGGCGGCGTTATGAGCCTTTCGGCCGGCGGCAGAGCCGCTCTGAGCAGGTTGGCCGACGGTGTGTTTTTCGGAAATAAATTAAATTTGGCGGTTTCAAGGAGCCGATTCGCTTCGGCTATGTCGCTCATGCTTTCGAGCGGCCTGAATATGGGCGAAGCGCTCGAACGCTCCGGCGAATTGATCGGCGAAAGCGCGTTTTCCTCAAACATCAAGTTGTGCAGGGCAAAGATAGAAGAAGGCGAGACATTTCCGAAAGCGGCCGAGACCGCCAATATTTTCACGGGGATGCAGTCCGGTCTTCTTTCGGCGGGTTTCCGTTCCGGTATAACGGAACAGGCTATGAATGAAGTTTCCCGCCTTTGCGAAGAGGACTCTGACGCCATGCTTTTCCGTATGGTCAACAGGGTGGAACCCGCGTTGATCGTAGTGCTTGCGCTGTCCGTAGGACTCGTGCTCCTGTCCGTCATGCTGCCGTTGATCGGCATGATGACGGCCATAGGCGTTTAGAACCGCAATAAACTGCCCCGCAAGACTACCGGGTATTGGAGAGCCGGGCAGTTTGATACGATAGGAAGTATTTGGAGTGGGTTCAATACCCTACGTTATGAATAAGGAAACGTAGCAAGCTACGGGGTATTGAACCCGTTTGCGTAATAAGCAACGGAGAATATCTATGATTATCCAAAGCAGGGCAAAAGTATTTATCAAGATCATATTGCCGATAGTGCTGTTTCTGATCGTGCTCTCGCTGTTTGTGATAGCGGTTTCCAAAATCGCGGGCAAATCGGAAAACGAGGGAATACATCTCACGGCGGAGAGCATCAAGCGCGCCGCAGTTCAGTGTTACGCGCTTGAAGGCGTCTATCCGGCCGATTTCGACTATCTGAAAGATCATTACGCCGTGCGCCCCGACGAGAACAAGTATATAATATATTATACCTACACGGCGTCAAATCTAATGCCCGAGATAGATGTGCTCTCCGCGAACGCGGAAACTGTTCCCGATCCTACGGATGTTCCGGACGAAATGACGGCGGACATGCCGGGCGGGGAAGAGTCGGAAGAAACAGCCGACGGCGTGGGGTTTGAGTAGTTACAATCATTTATTACTGCTCAAAGGTCAAATCAGTCGAGTTGTTGTAACAAGGCAGGTGATTTTCGATAAACATATTGGTGAAAAATAAATCTTCAATGCTCGATACCGCCGTGGTATTGCTGTTGATGGGCATGTTTGTTTTACTTTCTGTCGGCGTTATGGTTCTTGGTATTTCTGTATATAACAATACGAACAATCTGTCCGCCGACAACTACGCTCAGAGAACTGTGCTGTCGTATATCGCAAATCAGGTTCGGCGCGGTGATGTAGGCGGCGGCATTGAGGTGCGTGAGATCGGCGGAGCGGAGGCGCTTGTATTTAAGCAGGATTTTGACGGTTCTGTGTATTTGACCTGTCTCTACGCCTACGACGGCGAGCTCCGTGAGCTCTTCACGGAAGACGGATTTGAGCAGGAACCCGAATCGGGCATTTCTATTATGCCTGTCGCCGATCTTTCATTTGATATGAGAAACGGCATGATAAACGTAGAGGTGACTGAAGTCTCAGGAGAAACGCGCAGCTTGATTTTAACGCCGAGAGCCGGCGTGAGCGGAGGGTGAGCGCAATGAATAAAGCCAATTCGCGCTCGGTTTTGTTTCTGACCGAGCTGATTATAGCCATATTGATCTTCGCGCTCAGCATGGGCATATGCGGCGGCGTTTTCGCGAGCGCTTTCATGACCGCGACGACCGGCACGAACTTGAACGAGGCCGTATTCCTTTCGGAGAGCGCGGCGGAGGCGTTTCACGCCCATGACGATATCGAGAATTTCGCAAGCAGCATAGGAGGCAGTCCCGCAGAAAACGGCGCGATTGTGTATTACGATAAGGATTGGCGGCCGCAGACTTCGCCCGACGGCGCGCTGTACATCCTGAACGCGCAAATTTCCGAGGCGGGTGATATCGTTACAGCCGAGATCAATGTTTCACGCCAAGGATCGAAATCCATATTTGATCTGGTCACCGTTAAGAATAATTCGCTTGGGAGGCAGACGCGATGAACGACAGCAAAAATATGCACTCCGCCTCCGGTATAGGCGTGGTAACACTCTTTGTCGTACTGCTCATACTGTGCCTTACCGTATTTTCAGTACTTGCTTTCGCTTCCGCCAACGCGGATCTCAGACTTTCCGAAAAGAATTCCGAAATGGTAGAGGCTTATTATGCTGCGGACAACGCCGCGACGATGATAAGCGCGGATGTGACGGCATTCTGGAAGTCCGGCGCGGCGAAGCCGGGAGCGCGCGCCATAGCGCAGCTTGAAGCCGAGATTGCCGCGTATGACGACGCGGATATCACATACGCGTATGTTGAGGATTTCGGCGGCAGCCGGGGTCTGCGCGTTTCTTACGGCGTCTTTGTGGATACATTGCTGACGCTTGAAGTAGAGCTTTCGCTGCCGCGCGGCGGCGTATGCGATATTTTGAGTTGGCGCGTTATGGCTGACGAACCGGATTTCGAAGAAGATATGTTGCCGGTATGGGAGGGTTGAGTCTAAAAGTATGAGCATTCAGGATGTATTGAGACACGCGATAGAAATCAAGGCTTCGGATGTGATACTGGTTCCGGGTCTGCCGGTTTCGTATAAGGCCGGCGGCAGTATACATCGCGACGATGATGTGAGACAGACGCCTGACAGCATCCAGGCGATGGCTCGGGAGATGTACGAATACGCGGGCAATCGCAGCATGGATATGGTCGCGGAAGGCGACGACGATTTTTCTTTCTCACTGCCCGGTCTCGCCCGTTTTCGCATAAACGTATTCAAACAGCGCAACTCTCTGGCGAGCGTCATACGCATAGTATCCTTTGATCTGCCGGACAGACATGACCTGTGCATTCCGGATAACGTCATAGCTCTCGCGCAGCACACAAGAGGTCTCGTCCTCGTAACGGGGCCCGCCGGCAGCGGCAAATCCACCACGCTTGCATGTCTTATCGACGCCATAAATTCCTCGCGCAACGCGCATATTATCACAATAGAGGATCCGATAGAGTACCTGCATCACCACAAGCAGAGCGTTGTTACGCAGAGGGAAATCGAAACTGACACGGAAAGCTACACATCCGCCCTGCGCTCGGCGCTGCGGCAGGCTCCCGACGTTATACTGCTCGGAGAAATGCGCGACTACGAAGCGATAAAAGCGGCTGTCACCGCCGCAGAAACGGGCCATCTCGTCATTTCCACCTTGCATACAACAGGTGCGGTCAATACGGTGGATCGCATCATAGACTCCTTCCCGCCCGCTCAGCAGCAGCAGATACGCATACAGCTTTCTATGGTGCTGCAAGGCGTTATATCGCAGCAATTAGTGCCCTGCGTAAATGGCGGCGAAACGCCTGCATTCGAAGTTGTGGTTTGCAACAACGCGATTCGCAATATGATACGGGAGTCCAATATACACCAGATGGAAAGCATCATTTATTCGTCTTCGTCCGAGGGCATGATCACGATGGATACCAGCTTGCTGAACCTCGTCAAAGCGGGAACCATCGCGCCCGAAGCGGCGGTTCACGCGGCGATGAATAAGGAACAGATGCAAAAACGTCTCGGCACAAATATATCCCTGTGAGGTGACGATACATGAAACAGCAATTGCGTCTGAATTATAACAGCTCAAAGATGCGCGTTTGCGTGGATAATACCGACGGCAGCGCGGTAAGCGGCCGGGTGTTCAGCCAACGGCTGAAGGATATCCTCTTTTTCCAAGATTTGAACAGCCTTGTGCTTCGTCTCGACAAGCTTATGGATGAGCAGAACTATCCGCAGGCTTTCCAGCGCAAGCGGAGCTTCAAGTCGCTTCAGGCGCAGTCGCGGGTCTCAAAAAGCGCCGCCGCGCCGGAAGAGGATGATCGCCCCTATATGGACGAAGAAACCGTAGCGGCGGCCGTCGGCGAAAAGGCCACGTTCATATTGCAGGTGCAAAGCCGTCAAAATACAAATTGGCAGGGATTTGTGGAGTTTCCGGACGGCGCCGGCAACAGGGAATTTGAAAGCGAACTCGGTTTTCTCGAACTTGTTAAAGACCTTCTTTCGAATTAGGAATTGGGATTCTTGGAATGATATCCGTCATCCTGTCTGCTCTGCGCAACCTGCCTTTCATAGTTTGGCTATTAGCTCAACTGCGGCGTCTTCGCGTTTTTCGCCGCAATATCGCCGTGTATCGCGCGTCGGGCAACGACGAGTCGGAACGTGGGGAAATATTAAAAGCGACGTCTGTATGGGGCGACGACATCGTCCGAAAGCTTCGCGTCGACCTGCGCGCGGAAGGCGAAACCGCATTGCCGGACGGGCCCGCAGTCTTTGTTTCCAACCATGAAAGCTATGCTGATATACCTTTATTCTGCTCTGTGGTCAAGAACAAACAGTTCGGCTTTGTCGCCAAGCAAAACTTATCACGTATTCCCGTTTTTGGGAAGTGGATCGCCGATATTCGCAGCGTGTTCATTGAGCGCGACGATCTGCGCGCATCGCTCAAATCCATAGACGACGGCGTGGCGCTCTTGCACAGGGGTTTCTCTCTGGTCGTATTTCCCGAAGGAACGCGCGGCAGGGGCGCTCCTATGGGCGCGTTTAAAAAGGGCAGCCTGCGTCTTGCCACAAAGCCCGGCCTTCCCGTAGTACCGGTGACTCACAGCGGCTGCTTCAGGATATTCGAAGAGAGCGGCGTGATAAAAAAGAACAAGCGCGTCAGGTTTTTCGTTCACCCGCCGATAGAAACGGCTCATATGTCCAAACATGAAGCCGCCGCGCTGACGGAAACCGTGGAAAACATAATCCGAAGCAAGCTGTCGGAATGGGCGGCAGAGGAGAAAGAGCGCGAAAACGGCGTCTAATCTCCTTTTTTGGCGTCAAAGCGACTGAGCCAAAATACAGAGCCAAATCCGGCTATCAACGTGACGGCGCAAATAGGAATGTCGAGCCCGGCCGGCGCGCCCGGAAACACCTGTATGATCGAGCCTATCATAAAACCTATGATAAGCATGTAAATGAACTGCGGATGATAGCGCATAAGCCTGTCAAGCGCGCCGGCCGTGGAAAACGCGCCGACGAGCGCGCCGGCTGCAAGCGGCACAAGGTACGGCAAATCCATATTGTGAACGGCCGCAAGCGTCAGATCATACATTCCGAGCATCAGAAGCACGTATGAACCGCTGATACCGGGCAGTATCAACGCTATGGCTATCACAAAACCCGCCGCGAACAACATTGCAAACGCGACGGGATCGACGACGCCGCCCGAACTTACGACGAAGAGCCCGCTCGGCAGATATTCCGTAGCTATGGCGCCGGCCGCGCCGGCTGCGGCGACCAATATGTTCTTGACCTTTATGCGCGAAACGCGCACCTTGCGATATATAGGCGGAATGCCCGCTATGATGGCGCCCAAGAAGAAAAACATAACCGGTTTGGGCCACAGCTCAAGAGCCGTCAAAAATGGCCCTGAAAGGAGCAGAATGCCCACGGCCGCTCCCGCTAAAAATTGCAGCAGTATCAGGCTGTTGTGTTTGAAATGCGAACGTATGTTGCTGAGCGCCGAAATCATTTCGTCGTAGACGCCGAGCAGGATAGCCATCGTACCTCCGCTGACTCCCGGAATCAGCATGGACGAACCTATAACAAAGCCTTTTATAATACGGATGACGCGGTTTCGAACCGTCGTTTTCAATTTCAAACGATTCCCCTTTCGACGGGTGTAAGCGTTATAACGCTTTGGTAACCCGTTTGCGTTATAAACAGCATACCATAAAATCGGTCGTCAGTAAACATAATGACTATACATTTGATCTGCATAGGAACATTAAAAGAACGATATTGGAGCGAGGCGGCCGAAGAATACCGCAAGCGCATAAGCAAGTATTGCGCGCTGAAGACGGACGAGCTAAAAGAAGAACGCGCCCCGAACAACGCCTCTCCGGCTGAGGAGACTGCCGTCAAGGATGCGGAAGGCCGCTGTATTCTTCGCCGCGTCAAGGCGGATAGCTATGTCGTCGCTCTCGATATGCGCGGCGAGACGCTCTCGTCGGAAGCTTTCGCACGCAAACTCTCCGCCCTTCCGCACGCGGGTAAAAATCACATCGTCTTTATCGTCGGAGGCCCGCTCGGTCTCGCGGACGCGGTGCTCCGACGCGCGGATCTGTGTCTTTCTCTCTCAAAAATGACCTATCCGCACCGTATGGCGCGGATAGTATTGCTTGAACAGCTATACAGGTCTTTTAAGATCATCGGAAACGAAGCTTATCATAAATAATGTTACTGCTCAACCGAGTCCGTCAGCGTCACGTCCAATGTCATCTGCCGCTTATCCCTAACGATCTTGACTTTGACGACTTCTCCCGTCTTATAGCCCAGAAGACTCTTTATAAGTTGTGAACTCGTATCTATTTGCTTGTTGTCAATCTCGATGATTACATCACCTTCCACGATTCCGGCCGCTTCGGCGGGAGAATCGGGCGACAGGCGATATACATAAGCGCCGCTTTCCACGCCTATATCCGACTGCGGGAAGGCCGCCAAATATTCCGTCACATTCACGGGCGTTATGCCTATATAAACCCTGTGAAATTCGCCGGTGGTCTTGACGCTGTCCACTATGGGCTTGGCCGTGTTGATCGGAATGGCGAAGCCCATGCCCTCGCCGTTTTGATTCCGCGCCGTATTGACGCCGATCACCTGACCGAGACTGTTTATGAGGGGCCCGCCGCTGTTGCCGACGTTTATGGCCGCGTCCACCTGAATAAGCCCATCCATCTCAACGGTATTGTCGCCGCTGTAGCGGACGTCGTCGCCGCTCACAGTCATAATCGTTCTGTCGAGTCCGCTGACGACGCCCTGCGAGATGCTGCCGCGAAAGTCGAGACCCATGGGATTGCCTATAGCCGCTACATATGAACCGAGACGTATAGCGTCCGAATCCCCAAGCTCCGCGGCGGTCAGGTTTGTCGCTTCGACCTTTACGATAGCAAGGTCAAGCGAGCGTTCATTCCACAGCACATCGCCCCGCACATCGCGTCCGTCCGGCAGCAGCACGGTGATAGTGTCCACTTCTCCGTCCATAACCACGTGGGAATTTGTCAATATATAGCCGTTTTCATCGACTATAATGCCCGTTCCGACACCCCCCCGACTGTCCTCATATGAACCGAAAGGAAAGGCGTTAACCGTGCGCGTCGTCAACGACGTGATACCCACGACGGACGGCGTCACCTTGGCGGCGACGGCTTCCGTCGTGCTCACCTGATCAGTGGGGCTGATAGTGATCTGCTGAAACGGCGGCAGGTAAAGAGCGTTTCCTGTATTTACCGCCGCTATGCCGCCGCCGAAGCCCGCGCCCGCAGCCAATACGAGTCCGAGTATAACCGCTATAACTTTCTTGGCGTCCACACCCGAGCCGCGCCGGCCGGGCTTTTTCCCCATGTCCTCAAACGCCGCTTCCCCGCGCCACGGATACTGCGCCGCAGCCGCCGCGTACGGCGTCGACCGGCTTTCTGCTGTCCCGACGCCGGCGATACGTTCCGTGCCGGCCGCAGCGGCTTCCTCGGAAAATCGCGCGTCCGGCTCTTCGGCATACGATGCGACCGGCTGCGCGTCGGGCCGCGCGGCAAACGCGGGTTGTGATACATCGGTCTGCGCGCCGGGCTCTTCGGCAAACGCGGGCTGAGATATGTCCGGTTGCGCGTCGGGCTGTACGCCGGGCGACGGCTCCGCCGCCGCGTCCGCGTATACGGGAGTCTCGTTTGTATTGGCGGGCATAAGCGGCAATTCCTCGGGCTTTGCCGCTGTCGCGTTTTCAAGATTCTGCGAGGGTTCCGGAACATCGGCCACCAAACGTCCGTTTTCTATTTTGACCCCCTCCCATTTAGTCTCTTCAATTGTGTCGACGACCCTGCCGTCTTCAAATACTATTATGGTTTTTCCCATTTATGATACCTCCGTTTAATGGTTTCGTTTGTACGGCATTTCATGTAATGACCAAAGCAATAATACCCCGCCAATGTGAGAAAACTGTGTTGAAAGAATTTTTTTTCGAAAAAATTCTCAACGAACGTTTCTCGGCTACTGTTCAAAGGTGCAATCAAGACTATTCAAATACCGCGTCAGTTTTACCCTGTCGCAAGCTCCGGGCACGCGTGTTCAGATCGGGTTCTGCCGGCGGTTTTGGCCCCCGGAGCGTACTTAGAGCTACGTGAGGAGGACAATAACCGACGGCAGGTTCCGAGATGGGCAAAAATCACGTGGGGTTTGAATAGTTACGTTTACTGCGCGTAAGCGGCAATATAGACGACACTGCCCTTACTGTCGGTAATCTTCCAAGCGGGAAGCGCCGTATCCCCAACAGGCGACTCGCCGCCCGGTCTGTCAGGATCAACTCGATAGACCAACTCCATGCCCCGGATTATAATGGTTTCTTCTTCGGGTTTTTCGGGCAGGAGTTGCATGAGAGCTTCCGTCGGCCCTATGATCTCGCCCTTCTTGTCATGCAATTCAAGCGGCGTATACCATTTTCTGTTGAGCGCCGCGACCCGTCCGCCCTCTATAGTGCAAATGATATAACTTTCCTCTATGGGAATATCGTCAAATATATTTCTGTAGCGGATAAGCGTCTTTTCGCCGTCCGTTTCAAACTGCGCGGGAGACTTCGTATTCTCCGTTATAAATCCACAGCTTTCGAGAATATCGTTTGCCGCGTCGAGCATAGCCTCACGGCTTGCGTTTGAAATAGGCTTTTGCTCCTCCAAGGCTTTCTCCACGCGGGCGCCGTCTTCCGTTTCCGGCTGAACATACAGCACGGCCATCGGGGCCGGCTGTCGCGGCATCTCCGTTTCGAGAAATACGTTGTACTCCGTCAATATTCTGCGCAGCGTGGCGTCGTTGTCGGCGTCGGCCCTTCGCGTTTCACGCAGAACGTAGGCGCCGAGCAGCACTATATTCGTCACAAGAAGAGCCGCTATCAAAATATTCTTCGCCTTTGTCCAATCCATAGCCGAATTTACTCCATGTATCCTGCGGGCGCGCCTGAATATATATCAAAGCAAAAATCAATACCCCCGACTGTCATAACCCACACAGGCGACAGATTTTGCTCAAATACCTCATCGCCGCGCACATCGTGCAAAGCGCGCCGCACGAGGGAGCTCTCATCCGGGCGCAAAAGGCCGTATGACAGACCGGACACCATGCTCGCCGTCTTTTCGAATACGGCCTCTTCGTCGGAGACGCCGTCAACAGACGGTATAAGCTCTTTCGCGGACAGTACGTCATATATGTACGCGAAATGCTCCGTCAGAATGTCAAAAGGCGCAAAAGCTTTTTCGGCCGGCGCGTCCGCTCCGTTCAAAAACCCGTCTATCATATCTATTTTGTAGTAATTCACCCGGCTGCCCGTTACCTCGACAAACAGAGGTTCCGAATTCGCATAATACACTTTATACCCATTTATCTTGACTCCGAACAAAAAACCGTATGTCCTGCGGCCGTCTGTGAACGAGTACCTCACATCCTTCAAATAAATTTGCTTGGACGCCAAACCGCGTTCGTCTCCGCTCTCGCTGTGAGAGGATATGAAGTCGAGGGCTGTCGTAAGCGCGTCAAACAGCGCCTCCGCGCCTCCGCGCTCGGAGTCCGTCGCGGCCGCGCTGTATTCAAAACTGCCGTCGCGATTGATTACGAACACTTTTTCGCCGTAGCCGTACATATAGACCGTCGTACCGTTTCCCTCCGTGATTTTGCGCGTAAAATCGAAGCTGTTACCGAAAAACGCTCTCGTCATTTTTATTATGCGCGCGGCGTCGGCGGCGGCATACGGATTCAGGCTGCGTTCATACGAAAGTTTCGCGGGCGCGGCAGGCGCGTTAAGCGGCAGCAGCGTATCGTTTTCAACGCCGGAGAATGTTCTGAGCGGATAATAAGACTCGTTGTCGAATGTTTCAACAAAGGCGATCAATTCCTTGAAGTCAGATTCGCCGTCCATAGCCAATCTGAAAAAACTGTCATTAAGCTTATCGCAAAGGAACAGACTCTCGGGGCTCGCCTCGGAATACGCGACGCATGTGAACGCGTCAACGGCGTCAAGCGGCGCCGTCCGTCTCAGCCTGAACTCGTCGCAGAAATCGTCTGTCGGAATGGCGAATGAGAATTCCGCGCGAATAGAGCGCGCGCGCATGACATCTTCAAAATCCTCCTTGCTTATGGCGCCGACAGCGATGTTGTCATAAGCGAGGAAATTCATAAAAGCGCTCATGAACGACGGCGCGTCGCCGTCCTCGGCGCCGTACCACAGCGAAGCCGTTTCCGTCTGAGATGTATAGTTTTCCGCGCCGAAATTTACAATAATGCTTTCGGGGCTCAAAACGCTCTTCACGGGAATGACTTCGACATTTCCCGAAACGCCGCTGCCCGGAATACGAAAACCCGCGCCGGCGCCGTCGTTCCACAAAAAGTACAAAAGTAGTATTGTGGAAAGAACCAATACTACCAACAGTATATTTTTGCATTGCTCTATTATTGCCGTCTTCTTACTATTCATAGTAAACATTTATAAGCGACTTGTCAATTTTTGAAAATCTTGCTAAGCAAACTCTGAAGAAATTGCGACGTTCCGGACTTTTGCGATTCAAACACCTTGGATTCTTCTTCTGTTTTTTCCTTTACCAATATTCTGTATTCCTTGCTGTAAAGAACGGCGTTTTCCGCGTCAGTCGCCGTCGCGTCCACAGTGTCGATTCTGATAAGGTACACGCCGGGCGCTATATTTTCTACCTTGTGCGTGAAGAAGCTGACGGCGCCTTTGGATTCGAAGGTTTCTTCGCTCATAATGGAAACGAGCCTTTTTTCATCTTCTTTTTTCTTGTCGTATTCCTCAAGCTCTTCGGTCTGCACAAGCACCCACGCGTCGCCGGATTTTTGCTGCATCTCATACGCGTTGATTCTCAAAAACTTGCCCGCCTGCGTAGCCTTTACGGATATCAAGAAGTTATTCGCGACAATAGGTTCGTTTTCGGAAGGATTTACAAGTGTAACGGCGGGATCCGCCGCAGCGAAGGAAACGCCGGTAAAAGCGCAAAAAACAAGCAATACCGCCATTATAAGAAAAATTTTCCTCATGCCGCCTTACTCCTTTCCGTTTTTACGCAATTGGGTCAATCTCAGTATACAGCATTGTTATTACAGCCGTATTACGCCGGCTTTAAGAACGCTTTACATGACGAAAATATTTGTAACTACTCAAACCCCCACGTGATTTTTGCCCATTCCGGAACCTGAGAGCTGAGTTGCCTTTTTCCCGCGGCTTTAGCCGCAATGGGAAAACGGACAGCCGTGCTGTCTTCCTCACGTAGCTTCGAGTACGTTCCGGGGAGCCAAATCAGCTTTCAGAACCCGGCCTGAACACGCGTGCCCGGAGCTTGCGAACGGGTAAAACTGACGTGGCGTTTGAGTAGTCTTGATTTAACCTTTGAGTAGTAACAAATATTGCCGCCGCCGACGAAATACTTCCGGATTTCCCTCAACCGAAAAAACTTTAATTATATTTTACATGAAACGCAACGGAACTTTGCACGGACGGCCTATACTGGATTTTGCAAGTATCGGAAAGATCAAAACAACGAGGAGGTAGAATATGAAATTAAGAAAGTATGTTTCGGTTTGTATCGCGGCCCTTATACCAATTTTGGCGGTAACCGCCCTGTCGGCCTGCACGAGCAGCGGCGCCGGCGAACCGCCCGGAGCGGACAGCGCCGCCGCAGCGGAAACGGACGCGAACCGGGACGAAACAGGTTCAAAATCCACGAACGGCGAAATCACCGTGTATACGGCGCTCGAAGATGAGCAGGTAACAGAATATCTTGCGGTATTCAACACGGAATATCCGGACATCGAGGTAAACGTCGTGCGCGAATCCACCGGCGTAATCACCGCGAGACTTCTGGCCGAAAAAGACAATCCGCAGGCGGACGCCGTCTGGGGAACGGCTGCATCGTCCATGATGATTCTGGACGACGAAGGCATGCTTGAGGCTTATGCGCCGGAAGGCGTGGGACGGATTCTCCCGGACTTCAAATCAAACAAGCCCGTGCCGACTTGGGTTGGCATAGACGCGTGGGAGACCGCGTTTATCGTCAATACCGCCGAACTCAAAAAACTGGGCTTGTCGGTTTCGGACATAAAGTCTTACGACGATCTTCTCAACCCCGCGCTCAAAAATCACATAGTAATGTCGAATCCCAATTCGTCGGGTACAGGCTTCCTTACAGTGGCCGGCGTGATTCAACTCAGGGGCAAAGATACAGACGCCGGTTGGGATTACCTCACAAAACTGCATGAGAATGTCGATCAATACGTCCACTCGGGTTCGAAGCCCGCGAAGATGGCGGCGGCGGGCGAGTGCGTCGTGGGAGTGAGCTTCGGATACGCGGGTATAAGCCGGAAAGCGGACGGCGCCCCCGTGGAGGTCATATTCCCCGAAGAAGGCTCGGGTTGGGATATGGAAGCGAACGCCTTGATGAAAAAGGATTCGATTAATACCGCAGCGCTGACTTTTCTCGATTGGGCGATCTCCGATCCCGCTATGGATCTCTACAAGGCGAATTATCCCATTATCGCGACGGGCGGAGACGGCAACTACGAGGGCTATGAGAGCAATCCCGTAGATCAGCTTATAGACAACGACTTCAACTGGGTCGCGCAAAACAGGAACGATATACTGAACGAGTGGATTGTAAAATACGATTCCAAATCCGAGGCGCAGTAGTTTTGACACAGAGCAGTCCGCTATTTTGGGATTCCAACGGCCCAAGGCAGCCGGGAATAACATTCTTGTGATTTGCGTCGGGAGACGAAGCGCGGCGTCCGCGCTTCGTCTCCCGATTTTCTTACGCGTCGAACGCCCCTTATGCGCTCTCTTTTGTCAGAGCCTTTATATCCGATATTCCGATCAGAAACAGCTCCCAAAAATACTCGAACAGCTCTCCCGATACCGGAATGTTCCTTTCCGGCATACTGCTTCTGAGATATAATGTTTCTCCAAAGGGATCGCTGTGAGCGACGGGGCCGAGCGTGGCCGCATTGAAATCGTCGCACAGCATCTGCGCGGGGCCGGCGCCGGCAGGAAGCGGCATGAATGTCATGGCCGTCAGAACGTATTTACCCTCGTCGTTCGCGTCGGTGGGGATATAGCTGAGCCTTATTTCCAACGTATCCTCGCCCTCGCCTGTTTGCGTCGATATATAGGGCGGTATTTCGGATTGCAGCACGATTTCGTGCTCTGTACCAAGGTCGGTCATAAGCTCGGACAAGCCGGACAATTTCGGCATCAGCATATCCAAAACGGGTAAGGCATTCTCAATTCCTTCCATGTCCGCAACACTCCTTTCGTTTTCCGGGTAAAAAACCATGGTGTGGGTTATATTCTCTGATATTTTGCCGGACACGCCGCGCAGCAAATGCCTTATGATCTTCAATCCGGCCTCGTTGTGAGCTGCGATATACAGCGTGTCTCCTTTGTCTTTCTTTTCGCAGAGAGCGCGTAAAGCAGCCTGCGTGAGAGCGTTCAAACTGCGCGAATACGCCTTTTCCGCATAGAGTGAATTCAGGTATATGCCGCCGTCTTCCAATACGGTGGATACGATAAAGGCGCATATAGCTCCATCCTGAAGGCAGACGAGCGTCGCTTCAGGAATCGGTTTTCCTCGCGCCTGCTCCAAGCTCGCAAAGGCGGGAATATCCTTGCCGACCCGGCTTTTATATTCGAAGACAGCTTCTCTCGGCGCCTCATGAAACGGCATTATCCTATACGTTTCAAGAAAATTTTTCGAAATAAAACTGCTTTGCCCGATCGTCTCAAACGGCACGGAAAACATGGTGTTGCCTTCTTCCGGCCCTATAAAGCCGTTTTTTCGGAAGAACAGCTCCGTCTCGCGTCCGGAGGGGTAGGCGTAGCGCGCGCAGAGCGCCGTTCCGAGCTTTTGAGAAAGAGCCTTCGCGCTGTCGACGAGCAGGGTTCCCGCGCCGCGGCCGCGCACGGTCTCGTCCACAAAGACCGAATCTATGACCAAGGCGTCGCCCTCGCGCGTGCAAAAGGCCGCTCCCGCGGCGCGGCCGTCCTCCGTCAGAAGACCCACCCCGTATTTGTCTTTCCTCAGCAAGGTTCCGAAGTGTTCCGCCGTGATATACGGACGGAAGGCCAAACCGTTTTCTCTGTTTATTATTACAGGTTTAAATTCACTCATTTTACCACCGCTTTGTTTAAGGAACTGTCAAAAAATAATGTGGACAGATGACGCCGGGATTTTGCGTCCCGGCAAATCAATTTGTTGTGATATTGCCGAAGGCGGCGGCGAAGTCATTGAGTTCCATCAAGAAGATGCCCTCGTTGTCCTCATAGCCCAATGTGCGCTCGGTTTCGCGCGTTCGGCCCTTTCTTGAATATAACACGGTTCCCAGAGCCCAAGGGTTTCTCAGTCTGACAAGGCGGTGCTCTCCGCGCGTTTCAACGCCCAAAACCGTATAAGCGTGACTCTGCGCGATTCCGCCCGAGAGGTGCTCGTTGTTCAGACCGTCGGCGCCGTCGATTTCCTTTGGCTTATACGTAATGGTATCGGCCGTAACCATTCCTCCGCGCTTCAACGCTTCTTCGATTTTGTTATACATATCTACCGCGGCTTTGCTGTATTTACCGGAAAACGCCCTGTGTATCACGGGAATACCCGTCGCTTTGGCGAATCTCTTGGCAAGACGGCTTTTAATCGTCGTTTTTTCTTTGGCTGTAAAAAGGTCGTCGGACAGCGCGGAAAAATCGGCTTTTTCGATGATTTCTTCTATGTCCTCCTGCCTGAGCACATCGGAATAATATGATACGGTCTTTGAGGGGTCTTTTTTGGATTTACCGGCGGCGTCTATACTTGTTTTGATGGTTTTTATAAACGCTTCCAACGCGCCGTATCTGCTTTCTCTCTTAATAATTTCTTCGATCGGGGATTGGGCCGGGGATTGAGATTGCATGAACGCCAGACTGTCTCGCACCGCCCGCTCTTTCCGCAATGAGCGCATCAGCGCATCCCTCTCATCCTGCGGCAGCCGCAGCTCTTCCGGCGTTAATTGCCGCAGCGCGCTCTTCTCGCCCAAAAATTCGCGCGCGATAACAAGTGCGGGATTGCCTCCAAGTGCGCCGGCACCTCTGGTCGTATCCTTTAATATGTCGGTGTACTTTCCGCCGTAATGCGCAATGGCGCGTTCGAAAAGAAGATCCATATATAATTTTTTTGATTCCGTCCGGCCATGACTGTGTATGACGGTTTTTTCTTTTCCCGTCAGCGTAAACAAAAAATCGGCGCTGTACCCGCCCGCGATATCCTCGTACCGGGGTTTGAAGCCCGGCGCATTACCGGCGTTGTTATGCAGACCGGAAGCTGCGTAGGCTTTTTCTATCATCTGTACCCAGAGTGAGCCCTTAGCAAATTTGTCGTCTTGCGGCACGGTCTTCGGAACCCTTACGTAGCGCGTTTCCGTAACGGGCGCCTGCGCCGTTCCGTCGGTGGCGGGCTGCTCGGCTTTATTGTAGAAGCGCACCGTTACCGTACCGTCGCCGTTATCGCGCATGCAGTCCTTGATAAACTGCGGATTAACGTTCCCGAGTGAAGCCAGGCCTGCCAAGAGATAGCAGTCGCCGAGACCGCCCTGCCTTATGTCGTTTATGGACGGCTCGTGCGGAAAAAGGCTTTCATCCTTGGCATCGCGCATCGCCAAGGGAATATCTTTTTTGATTTCCTGTACAGTAGGAACCTCCCGCCCGTTTTCGTCCGTCACCGTTACGGTTTGCTCCTCTGTTTCGTATGTGGAATCCACCTCAACGGCCTCCGGATAGCCGACCTTTTTGACGCCGGCGCTCTCTTCTTCGGGAACCTGCTCGGGAACCTGCAGATACCCGTCCGCGCTCATGGCAAAATAGTCCGTGTACATTTTGACAATCCTGTATTCCTTGCTGTCTTTATTCGTCAATCTTCCCATGTACTCCGCAAGATCGCCGCGAATCTTGGCAAGCAGTTTGCTTTCCTCCAATGCCTCCTTGCTTGATTTCGCCGTAACGTCCATTGCTCCGTATTTTGCGATGTCCGTCAGGATTCGTCTTAATTCGCGGGTAAGGGTTTTGCTCCGCAGATCAATGGCGGCGTTGTCCGCGATAACGCCTTTGACGCCGAGTCTCTGCCTGTCGGAATGTGTGGCGTATATATCTTCTTTTTTCTGTTTGAGCAGCTTTCCGCCCTTCGACGCGCCCTTGAAAACGGGGTCGGGCGGCGGAGCCGCGCTCAAGGGTCTTGTCTGCGTTGGCAAGAACTGCGGCGCTCGGGCTTCGGCGGACGCTGTTTGCCGGGCTTCGACCGACATAAACGTCTCCTGCTGCGCGTCAATTGAAACGGGCGCCGTTTGCCGGATTTCGACGCTCTCCCGGGCGTCCTGCGTTAAACTCTCTTTCGTTCTTTGCATTTCCAACATCTTTGCCACCTTTTCGTCCCGATACCCTGTAACTGCTTCAAATCTCGAAATACAATGCTCTTCTAATATGATATTATACCGGAAATTTGACGAACAAAAAGCCGCTCACATGATTTTTTTGGCAATCCCTTAAAAAAATTCGTGACTGCTCAAACGTAAAAAGTTTGTATAACATTTTACATAAAGCCCATCCGGATTTTACGAACCGGGTTTAATATATTGTTTTGATAAGCAAACCGAATAATCGGTTTATTGACGACAAGACGGAGGCGACGGATGGCTTTTTTGGAAATACGCAATATCACAAAACGCTTTGCCGGACAAGCGGCTTTGGAAGACGTGAGCGCCGATATAGATAAGGGTGAGATGGTTTGTGTCTTGGGCCCGAGCGGATGCGGCAAGACCACACTGCTGCGCATTATCGCGGGTCTTGAAACCGCGGACAGCGGCAGCGTTTATATAGACGGCGGGGACTGCACTTCGCAGCCGCCCGGCAAGCGTAATTTCGGGATTGTATTTCAATCCTATGCGCTTTTCCCCAATATGACGGTGAGCGATAATATAATGTTCGGTCTGCACCGCAGGAGGGGTTTGGGAAGGGAAGAAATGCGGGCAAGGGTAGACGACGTTCTCGGGATGGTCGACCTTCTTGAGCACAGGAACAAATACCCGCGTCAGCTTTCGGGCGGGCAACAACAACGCGCGGCATTGGCGAGAGCCATTGCACCCGCGCCTTCATATCTGCTCCTTGACGAGCCGCTTTCGGCGCTTGACGCGAAGGTAAGAGTCAGACTGCGCGGTGAAATACGCGGTATTCAGCGCGCGCTCGGCATCACGGCTGTCATGGTCACGCACGACCAAGAGGAAGCACTGACGATGGCCGATAAAATCATCGTCATGAACAACGCGGCGGTAGTACAGACGGGAACGCCGCGAGAGATTTACGACCGGCCCGCCACGCCTTTTGTGGCGAATTTCATCGGTTTTATGAATTTCTATCCCGCGCCCGAAGGCGTGTGCGCCATCCGTCCGGAACGGATAGAGCTCACGGGTGCGACAGACGGCTGCGATATGGTGGCTGAGATCAAGGGTTTTGAGTTCAAGGGCGCCGTAACGCGAATTCACGGTGTACTTCCGCGCCAAACCGAAATATGCGTGGACGTCGCGTCCGAAAAGGCGGACGCCTTGGATGTCCGCGCATCGGATCGAATGTATCTCAGAATACCGAAAGAACATCTGCTCAGATATCCCGCGTCTGCGGCGATATAGCGCGCGGCGAGGCATGAGAAGGATATTCGGCCAAGCCGGCCCTGCGCAACTTTTGATTTTATCGGCTCTTATCCTGAGCTTTACCGTAACCTTGATTTTCCCTCTGTTCTCTCTGCTTTCCAAAGCTTTTTTCGACAAATCGGGCGCCTTTGCGGGCATCCGAAATTATATTGATTATTTCGGAACGCCGTCGCTCAGCGTATCCATCCGCAATACTGCGGAGGTTTCGTCGGTGACGGCTGTTTTCAGCGTGCTGCTCGGTCTCGCCTACGCTTATGCACTGACAAGAACAAATATACGGGGCAAGGCTTTCTTCAGATACACGGCTCTGATTCCTATATTCCTGCCGACTGTCGTCCACGCGCTCGGTCTCGTCTACATATTCGGCAGACAGGGCATCCTTACGGGGCTCGGCGTTGAGACGGAACTGTACGGTCGCTTCGGCGTAATCCTTTCCGAGATCATATTTACATTCCCGCAGGCCTTCCTTATGTTCGCGGTAGCGCTTGAGGTTGCGGACGGACGGCTTTACGAGGCCGCGGATTCGATGGGCGTTTCCGCAGTGAAACGCTTTTTTGGAATAACACTGCCCGATATAAAATATACGGTCGTCAACGCCTTTTTCGTGTGCTTTACGCTCGCGTTCACGGATTTCGGCGCGCCCAAGGTGCTCGGAGGCGGTTATAACGTGCTCGCGACGGATATATACAAGCAGATAGCGGGACAGTTCAATATGAATATGGGCGCTGTGGTCGGAACATTGCTTCTGCTTCCGGCCGTCGCGTCGTTCGCGGTGGGACAAATCGTTACGGGCAGGAACACGAGCACGGTCAGCTCGAAGGCGACAAAACTCTCCGTCGCGGACAACAGGCCGCGCGACGCCGTTTTTTTCGTGTTTTGCTCTGCGGTGAGCGCGTGTTTTCTCTTTTTGATCGCGGCTTTGTGCATGGGCGCGCTGACCGAATATTACCCCTACAATATGGCGCCGACCCTGAGACATTTCGGCTTTAACGCTTCTGCCGGCGGTATAGAAAGCTATTTTAATTCGCTTGAAATGAGTCTTCTGACGGCGGTCTTCGGAACGGCCTTTGTCTTTGTGTACGCGTATATGCTGGAAAAAACGAGGGGCTTCGATATGCTGCGCAGGTACGGCAGACTGCTGTCCGTGCTGCCTCTCGCACTGCCCGGCATGGTCGTGGGCGTGTCGTTCATATTCTTCTTCAACGCGAGGTCGAACCCTCTGCATTTCATATACGGAACCGTAGTAATACTCGTTTTGTCCAATATACTGCATTATTTCTCGGTACCCTTCGTCACCGCGACGGGCTCGCTCAAGAAGCTCGATCGGGAATTTGAAAGCGTTTCCGACAGCATGAGCGTCATACGCGTTAAGACGTTCCTTCGCGTAAGTCTTCCGCTGTCGCTGCCGGCCGTCCTTGAGATATTCATGTACTATTTTGTGAATTCTATGGTGACGGTTTCGGCGGTCGTGTTCCTGTACGGCGCGAAGTTCAAAATCGCGTCGATAGCGATAACTCATATGGAGGAAGCGGGCGATATCAGCCAAGCGGCGGCGATGAGTCTGCTGATTTTGCTTATAAACGCGGCGGTTCGGATCGCGTATGCGATCACCGCGAATATTATTGAAAGGAAAAATTTATGAAGAATATTAAGACCGTCATTTTGGATTGGGCCGGAACGGCTGTGGATTTCGGGTCTTTCGCGCCTGTCCGGGCTTTTATTGAGGCATTTGAATCGTTCGGCGTGACGCCTACGACAGACGAAACGCGCGCGCCCATGGGTATGCAGAAACGCGCCCATATAGAAAGTATGCTGTCGGGGGAAAGGCTGTCCGCGCTGTGGCGCGACGCATACGGGCGGGCGCCCGCCGAGACGGACGCGGACAATATATACGCGTGTTTCGAGCCTGCTTTGTTCTCCGTCCTGAAGGATCACGCGGCGCCGCTGCCGGGGCTTTTGGAGACCGTCGCACGCATACGTGACATGGGCGTAAAAATCGGCTCCACAACCGGGTATACAGCCGCCATGATGGAGATTGTAACCGCCCGCGCCTTTGCGGCCGGTTACGAGCCGGACTGTCTCGTCTGCCCGGATGAGGTTGGCGGCGTCGGACGCCCCTACCCTTATATGCTGTGGCGCAACTTAGAAAAAATGGGGATTTTATCAATAAATTCGGCGCTGAAGGTCGGGGATACGGCCGCCGATATGCACGAGGGAAAAAACGCGGGCTGTCTCTGTGTAGGCGTGATAGAGGGTTCCAACATGCTCGGCTTGCGCGAGAATGAGCTCCGCGCCCTGAACGGCGACGAACGGCGCGGCGCGTTCGAGGATGTAAGGCGCAGGTACGCCGAAGCCGGGGCGGACTTTGTCATAGAGGATATATCGGCCCTGCCTGATCTGATAGAATCGCTTGACGCGTGATCCGAAAGCGAGGTGAGCGCGCATGTCCTACGAATATATACCCGATAATCCTTATCTGCTGTTGACGCCGGGGCCGTTATCGACGTCAAGAGGCGTCAGAAACGCTATGCTTCGTGATTGGTGTACATGGGACGCCGATTATAACGAAGGCGTAGTGCAGGACATTCGCCGCCGCTTGATCACACTCGCAAGCTCTGACGCGGACGCGTATACGGCTGTGCTTATGCAGGGCAGCGGGTCTTTTTCCGTTGAGGCCTGTCTCGGAAGCGCCGTTCCGCGAAACGGGAAGCTTTTGATCATTTCGAACGGCGCCTACGGAAAGCGTATGGCGCGCATAGCGGAGACAATAGGGCTTGATTATACGGAATACGCATTGACGGAAACGGAGGCGCCGGACGCGAACGAGACGGCGGCCGTGCTCGACAAAAACCGGGACGTCACGCACGTCGCCCTCGTACACTGCGAAACGACTACAGGTATGCTGAACCCGCTGAGCGAGATAGCGCATATCGTCAAATCGCGGGGACGCATACTCATCGCGGACGCCATGAGTTCCTTAGGCGGCATTCCCTTCGACGCGGGCAAGCTCGGAATAGACTTTTTGATAAGCTCGTCCAACAAGTGTGTCCAAGGAGCGCCGGGTTTTGCGTTCATCATCGCGAAGCGGGATGAAATGGCAAAATGCGCGGGCAATGCGCGTTCGCTGTGTCTCGATATGTACGAGCAATGGCGGGAGATGGACGAATCGGGGAAATGGCGCTTCACGTCGCCCACGCACGTCGTGCACGCGTTTTCACGTGCGCTGAAAGAGCTTGATGAGGAAGGCGGCGTTGCGGCGCGTTACGCGCGCTATACGAAGAACCAACGAATCCTGTCCGAGGGTATGAAGGAGCTTGGTTTCAGGGCTTTGCTTCCCGCGCGGCTGCAATCGCCCATAATAACCTCTTTTCTGTACCCTTATGCGCGTTTCGATTTCGGCGAGTTTTATGCGAGAATGAAGGAACGCGGCTTTGTCCTCTATCCGGGCAAACTCTCCGACGCGAAAACGTTCCGCATAGGCAGCATAGGGGCGGTTTTCCCCGAAGATATGCGGCGCATGCTTTCGGCTGTTTCGGAAGTAACGGCGCGCGCATAGGCTAAAACCCGAACAAGCCGATGAATTTTTGCCAAAGACTCGGTTTTTTCGGCGCCGGGGGCGCCGCGGCTATGGGCGCGGGTTTCTCGATGGCCGGCGTTTTCATCACGAATTGAACGGCCTCTATATTTGTATTCTTGCTCGAAACAAACGAAACGGGATTGAAATCGCCGCCGAGCGCGGCCTTGATTGCCGTCTTTATCTTATCCGTCAGTTTGACGTCCAAGCCGGCGGTCTTGTCGCGGAATTCAAAGGTTCCGTCACGCAGCTCGATCATGCCGTCAAGAAGCTCTGTCGTTCCGTCCTTCAGTTCTTCGGCGCCGTCAGCCATATCGGCTGTGCCGTCCATGAATTTCGCCGCGCCGTCCTTCAGTTCAAACGCGCCGTCATACAGCCCGGCAGCGCCGTCACAGAGCTCCGTCGCGCCGTCATACAGCTTGCCGGAACCGTCCTTCAGCTTGACGGAGCCGTCTTTCAGCTCTTCCGCTCCGTCAAGAAGCGTCTTCGTACCGTTCCTAAGCTCCGCGGCGCCTCTGTGAAGATCGACGGTTCCTCCGCGCAGTGTAATCGCCCCGCTCAAAAGCTTCGCGCTGCCGTCGCGCAACTCCGTGACGCCGCAGATCATATCATTGCCGCCTTTTTTCAAAACGACGAGACCGTCGTAGAGCGCGTCTGCGCCCGCGCCGAGTTTTTCGGCGCCGTAAGAGAGAGAAAGCGCGCCGCCCGAGACCGACGCGGCGCCCGCCGCCGCCGAATTTACACCGGCCGTATACTCTTTGAGACCCGCGTAAAATACGCCGTATTCGTCAAGACCTGTTTTTAAGTTCATAATGTCGGCGGCGTCGGAAGCGTGCGCGCCGTCGCCCAAAACGACAAGCAGTCCCGTGATGACCGCGTTATAGTTTTCGGGCGTCAATGAAATCGCCGGCATACTCGTGGTTGAGAGTCTTTGATTCAGTTGAATTTCCGCCTGCTTCACGATCCGGACAAATACGCCGCGCGCGCCGGCGTTCAGCGCGTCGCTTTGGGCGGACAACTCGTCAAGCCCGCCGCACAAAGCACGGGCGCCGGCATTCAGCTCTCCGGCGCCTTTTCGAAGGTCGTCCGCGCCGCCGCGAATTTCGAGCGCGCCGGCCGCAGCGTCCGTAATACCGGCGTCAAGTTTTGCCGCGCCGTCTGTCAATGCGCCGCCAATAGCCTTGTTCAGGTTCGCCGCTCCGATTTTCAGATCGCCGGCGCCGTTGCTTGTTTTAGCCGCGCCGTCAAGCAGGTTCTTCGCGCCGTTATCCAGATTGCTTGCCCCGTCTGTGAGTTTTCTTGCCCCGGATTTCAAATCGGCCGCGCCGTCGTCCAATTCCTTCGCGCCCGACCGCAGATCCAAGGCGCCGTCCCTTAATTCCTTTGCGCCGCTCTCAAGCTCCGTCGTTCCGTCCGTAAATTCTTTCGCGCCGTCACGCAGCTCGGCCACGCCGTCCGACAGTTCACCCGCGCCGTCTTTCAGCTTTATCGTTCCGTCCGTCAATTCGGTCGCGCCGTCGTCGAGATCAATCGCGGCCTTTTGCAAATCTCCGGCTTCCTTTCTGATTTCAACGGTGTTTTTATCGTCGATATCGACGTTCATGGAAAGCGGTACGCCGTTTATCGCTGCGGCGTCCATTTCAAAATCCGTCACATCGGCGGTAATGGCGATGTCCGCGTCCTTGCCGGGCAGAACGGTGTATGTGAGCTGACGCTTTCTTCCCACGTTGACGGCGACGGCGTTTTTCGCGACGATATTCGAGCAGAGCTTTGTATCGAATGTGAAAGAAGCCTGAATCGCGTAATTTTCAAAGAACGCGCTCGCGCATTCGGGATTTTGCCGCACGGCCGCCGTGATTTCCAAAGCCCCGCTCATCCCCGCGATATCTTCCGCCTTGTATTCGACGCCGTCCAAAAAATAGCGGATTTTGAAGTTCCACGGAATGGTGTTGTTGTTCAATGTTCCCTCGTAATAGAGTTTGCGAGCCTTGGTATCTATCGTAACCGTTTGATTGTCAAAGACGATTTCGTCGGCGGACGTCATGTTTCTGAGCGCGGTGTAATCGCCGTAATCGACGATGCGCCCGTCCTCGGAAACGTCAAAGATATTGACCGTGTATATTTTGTCCGCGGAGCCGTCGGAGTTAAGCATGATGTAAACCACTTCTTGCTTGGCTGTGTTTTCGTTTGCCGCGGTCGTCGCAACGCTCGCCGCGGGATACGCGAGCGAGAGCAGCAGCGCGCCCACGAGCGCCGCGACGACGAGCTGCTTAAATCTGTTTGATAAAATCATTTTTGTACCCCTTCTTCTTGAACCGTGAAAAGTCGAGCGCCGTATACCTGATCATCCCGTCGAACGCGTACAGCAGACCCGGCAGGACGAACAGGACGACGACCAGCGAGCACAGCGTGCCCTTTCCGAGAAAGTACCCGAGCTGCGAAAGCAGGCCGTGCGTGGAGAATATGCCGAGAAGGAAACCGACCGCCGTAAGCGTTATACCCGATGTCAGCACGGAAAGCGTGACGGACGAAACGGTTTCGACGACGGCTGTCTTTTTGTCCGATTCCGCGCGATATTCGTTGTAGCGGTTCGTGAACAGAATCGCGTAATCCACCGTCGCGCCGAGCTGAACGGAGCTTATGATAAGATACGCGATGTAGAAGATCGGCGTATCCGTAAAATAAGGAACGGCCATGTTTATCAGAACGGCCGTTTCGATGCTCAACACCAAGATAACCGGCAGCGATACGGATTTCATCGCGAACAACAGCACGAGGAACACCGCTCCGATCGCAATAAGATTCACATTGTCCGTATCGCTTATAACCGTGTCCATAAGGTCGTAGGCGCCGGCGCCCTCCCCCGCCAAATAATACGCGTCCTTGTAATATTCGTCGGCGATTTCTCTGATCGTTTCAACGAGCTCGAATGCCTCGCGCCCCTCGAGATCTGTATCCGTCGTGATAAGCATTCGGCTGAACAGGTCGGAAATGAGCATTGACAAAATATTGTCGTCCAAGTATTCGGGCGGGATTTCCGCGCCCACGTTGTCCGCGTAAGATACGACGCCGCTCACAAGGGGGAGCGCCCATAGCCTTTGCGACAATTCCCGCTCG
>JAISBV010000011.1 GCA_031266025.1 Eubacteriales Family XIII. Incertae Sedis bacterium | reverse complement strand
ATTCATGGATTTTTTTGCGTTTTTGGAGCTAATTTTTACAGTTTATTCCTCTGCATAAAAGTATACTTCTGGGCGAAACGCCAAAAATGTTGAAATTTGAAGCGGGAGGGAATGAAATGTTGGATTTTGGGTTTAAAAAAAGCACGCGGAGAATCATCGCAGTGGTGACGGTATTCCTTATGCTGACCATGCTGCCCATGTCCTTTACGGGAACGCGCGCGGTGGACGAGAGCGAAACCGGGGCAGACGTCGCTTGGCTGCACGACACATACGCCGGCATACCGAACGGCACGATTATGCCGGACGGCAGCGCCCTCCTGTATTACAGCGTATGGGATTTGGACGCCTTCTTTATGAGCGCCGTGAAGTACAATCTGATATTTGATCCCGCTTCGGTCGACGCGGAGTTTCTGAGCGAAGGGGTGAAGGCGGAAATTCGTAATAAATTCGCCTATGGATGGTATCTGCTTGACACATTTGATTCCAAAGCACCCACTGAAGATGGCGAACACTCGACGGCGTATATAGTGGCCGACGCGAACGGTTCTGTCAGCATTATCACGGCGACGCGCGAAGGCGAGCGTTTCGGCATACATATAGATCCAACTAACTCCGGCAATGACATCAGCGCGAGCGTGACGGAATATAAGACTGTCCATGAAGCAGTTACGGAAGTTACAGAAGAGGTTCCGTCGGACGCGATTTCCGAGGACGGCGATATCGAGAGCGGCGATACGACTTTACCGGGCAACGAAAGCGCATCAACCGAACCGGCTGAATCAAACGAAGAAAACACGCTGCCCGATACGGCGCTGCCCGATACGGCGCTTCCCGATACGGACAATAATACAGCCGGAACGGGTGATGAGAGCAAGACGACTGAACCGGATGAATCCGCCAATAACACGGATAATAATAGCGGAACGGACAGCGAATCCGCAGATGAAGGCGATACGGCATCCGAAACGTCCGATTCGATTTCGGCTCTGCCGAACGGCGTCTCGACATTTGCGTCCGTGATAACGCGCAAAGCCGTTGTAGCGATGGACGACACGGCGACCGAATCCGGAACTACGGGCGATGATGCCGGCGCGACCGGTTTAAGCGAAGGCACGGATGATTCACAGACCGAAGCTGCGCCCGCCGATATGACGGAAATCGGCAATGAGGATTTGACCGAGACCGGCGATACGCCGGAGATCACAGATGAGGCTTCGACCGAACCCGTTGATAATGCCGAGACCGGCGATAAGGATTCACAGACCGAACCTTCCGATAGCAAGACCGAAGACGCTGTGCCGGAACCCGCCAAAACGCCGGAAAAAGACAATGCCGAAGCTGTATCCGATGTTCCGGAAGAGAACGCGGTGACGGACGAGACCAAAGAACTTGAGGAATCCGCGCCCACTGTATTGGAAGAGACCGTGGTCGAAGAGAATTACAAGGCGCCCACGACATTCAACATATGGGCCGGCGGCGATGAAAATATGTTGACCATTATAGACCTAAGGGGCGCCACCACAGTAGCGGAGCTTGAGGGATATGTACTTCCCGCTTTCAAAGAAGCATTTAATGTCGCGCCTACGCAGGAAGAAAGTGAAACATCTGAAGAAACAGCGATTGAACAGGACAAAATGTCTGAGACCGTAACCGCACCGGAACAGAGTGAAATGTCCAAAGCAGAGATTGTACCAAGTCAGGGAAGTTTCTCTGACACAACGCCGGCAGAGATAAAAAAAGGCGAAAGCATATCAGATTTAATCAGCGCTGCCGTATCTTCCTTGCGTCCGGCGGCTGCATTCGCGCAGGCGCCGACAGGTACTCCTGCAGGAACGCCTATTAACGCCGGCATAACACATTTCCCTGTGAATTTCTACGATTATGAGAGCATGTGGCTGTCGGTTGCGACATATAATAGCGATACCTTTAATTCGCCGGGTACGGATCCCTATGCACAAACAGATGAATATTTCTTGTTTAATAAAGGGCCTTCGGGCAACGGTACCGGCGTCGGCGAACAAAACATACCAAATCACGGTGGGGTCGAAGGTGTTGGAATCGGCGGTGTATGGCCGGGTATAGCAAAGGACAACTTGACCGATGGCGGAGAGCTTCAACTAAATTACAAAACATGGAGAAATCTCAATCTCTTTCCTGAGATTGCAAATGAAAACGCAACCGAGGTGTTTATATACGGCGACACGGGCAGCAGCGATCCCAATAACGGTATTCAACAGACAACTCGAATGAACAATCAACCGGGCATGATCACCGCGTACCCTCAGTATCGATTCCCATTTCTGAAGGATGCCGATGGCTATTATTATTTCAATAGCAGCAGTCACCATGTTCATATCTACCAAAATATGCTGAACTCAAAGACTATACCTTTATATCTCGGACGTCAAAACACTTATGGCTTCTTTCCGTTCAACAACAACGATAATAATACCAGCAACCTGAACTATAACTTCGGCATGAGCATGGCCATTGATTTCATGCTGCCGCCCGGCGGCAAGATAGGCGATACCGCCATGAAATACGAGTTTACAGGTGACGACGACCTGTGGGTCTATATTGACGGCAAGCTTGCTCTTGATGTCGGCGGCATACATAATGAGCAAACCGGCACAATAGATTTTTCGACAGGGCTGATTACCATCAGCAATGTGGTCAGATACAACGCCGGTGCGACCTATAACGGAAATACTATCAATCATTCCAGAGCTACTGAATATTGGTATCTGTACGACGACGAAGGGAGCGATCTCACCGGCTTGACAGTGGGCGGTCAGTCCGTCTCAAAGATCATCGGTGTTGAAAGAAATTCTATTCTGCATACTATGAAGCTGTTCTACATGGATCGCAATCCGAACTATTCAAATTGCTCCATGAAGTTCAATCTGCCCGCAGTCGAAGTTGAAAAGGACAAGCTGAACGTGTTCAAGTTTGCTGACGAGTATATTAAGGATGAGGAATTCACTTTTAATGTATACACTGCGACTGTGGACGGCGATAATCCGCCGGCGCCGTCTTCCTACGGTGACAATCAATTGCAGCCGGTAAATCTAAAAAAAGACGGAAACTTTACGGTAGACATAGATTTGGGCGAAGGTACTTGGATTCGCGTTGTGGAGGAACCTGTCATAACCGCCGGTGGACAGGAAAAGTATTCAACTGTATTTCTTAGCAGCGGTAGCGATGGCGGTAAGACAAGTTACGGTAAAGATACGGGTTGGATCAAATATAACGGTACGAGCGGGCTGTTCTTCATCAACTATACGCAGCATCCTGTAGAACTGACAAAGTATAAGCTCGACGATGTCCGTTGGAATGCAACAAAAGAAGTCTTCGAATACCAAACTATGGACGGTGTGAAATTCGATTTGTATGAGGTCGGCAACATCGGCGACGACACAGGCACGCTAATCAAAAGTGATTTAGTCACGGATGCCGGCAAGATAGTCCTCAACGATCCGTATATGGCGGGCTCTCCGAAGCTTGAGCAGGGCAAGATATATATGTTGAAGGAAAAGAACCAAGAAAACTACGTGCAGGCGCCCATATACTTCACAACAACGGATGGCGTCAGTCCCAAAGTCAAGGAACTCACGAATAACGGCGCCGACGCCGGGCAAATCGTATTCGCGGATACATCGGGCCGCCACATTGAGTTTTACAACAAGCGTCTCACCGGAAGCGTAACGGTCAACAAGACGTTGACAAACATAGAAGATGTAAATTTCGCCGCGCAGGGCAATCCGATATTCCTGTTTAAACTGGAAAAATCAAAAGAAGCTTCATTTGACGACATAATAGGTACGCAGACCGCACACGCGGAGTTTACCGATACGAGTTCCGGTCCGGAACCGGCGAAGTTCAATGATCTCGAGGCGGGATATTACTACAGAATATCCGAGCTTAATACGATGCGCTATGACCGAGAGGACGCAGCGAGCTTGACCGGGACAGATAATATTGATGATAACAATCCCAATACCGTTATATTCCTGATGACGGGTGAGCTTGCCAAAGAAATATCCGGGCCGAATCCTGGTAAAACTGTTGCCGCAAACTTTACGAACAGCCGGAATTATGCCGACTACCTGAGCGATACGGCCGTAAATGTGAATTCGTTCAGCGTAAAGTCTAATCTGCCCACGTCCACAACACCGCTCATGTATGCGGTTAGGATTGAACGGCAGGCGGCGAACCAGTGGGGGAGTAATACATACTTGGAGACAAGGTACGTGACCCAAAACGACCTTGTGAGTCTCAGCGGAATTTCTCTGCCGGCGCCCGATAACAGTGGCGCCATAGGAACGATATCATACAACGGAATAAGTACAAGCGCTTTCACATTAACAACGCCCATAAACGGCGCTTGCACCATCGTATTGAATAGGTAACAGCTTGAATTAATCGGCGAGGGCCCGCGGCTCGCGGCAAACAGAGCCTGAAAGGGGGAATGCCTTTGATCGGAAAGATATGCAACGCGCTCGGGATACTTATACTGCTGATAGTTATAGCGGGGGCGGGCTCGGTGGTATTCGCGAAGCTTCTCGGATTCCAGCCCATGGGTATACTGAGCGGGAGTATGGAACCCGCGTATCATGTGGGCGGGCTCGTGTTCATAAACACGGGCGTGAG
>JAISBV010000162.1 GCA_031266025.1 Eubacteriales Family XIII. Incertae Sedis bacterium | reverse complement strand
TTGGCCGATACGCCCATAGGCACGCTCTCGGGCGGGCAGAGGCAGAGGGCCTTTATCGCTATGGCGCTTGCGCAGGACACGGAGATACTGTTCCTCGACGAGCCGACGACATTTCTCGACGTGCGCTACCAGACGGAGATACTGCGGCTTATACGCGAGCTGAACGAGAAACACGGCGTTACCGTCGTTATGGTGCTGCACGATATCAATCAGGCCATCATATATTCCGACGAGATCATAGGGCTCGCGGACGGTAAGGCGCTCGTACACGGGCCGCCCGGCGAGGTCATTAGCTCCGAGTCGATAGAACGGCTCTACGGCGTAAGGCTCGATGTGCGCGAGGATGCCGAGAGCGGGCGCAAGTGGGTGCTTCCGGAAACGAGAGAGAGCACGGGGCCGGCGCATGCTTTCGAGAAAGGCATTTGGATTCCGGGACAAGCCCGGAATGACGACAGGGATGTCGAGACCGCCAAGGGGAACAAGGTAAGCGTTATGAAGAAAATAATAAAACCGCTCTTTATCGTTCTGGGTTTTGTATCTCTCGGGCTCGGCGTACTTGGCGTCGTCCTTCCCATATTGCCCACGACGCCGTTTCTGCTGCTGACGGCCTTCTGTTTCGCGCAGGGCTCGGAGCGCTTCCACCGTTGGTTCGTCGGCACGAAGCTCTACAAGAATCATCTTGACGACTTTGTGAGAACCAAGTCGATGCCCGCAAAGACAAAGGCGTACATACTCACGGCCGTCAGCATATTGCTGCCCGTCGCGATGTACTTCGTTCCGTATCCGCACGCGCGCATACTTATGGGCGTCGTAATAGCGTGGCACTGGTGGTATTTTCTGTTTCGCGTCAAGACGTTACCGAAGACCTCATCCGGCAAGAGTTCCGCAAGAAGCGGAGGCATGATAGACAGGAGACTTTTGAGCTTCGCCGCGGGCGCGCGCAAATATGTCTTTCTGACCGTACTGGCGCGTTGGGTCGGTCTGCTCCTCGGCGCGCTCGTCGTGTTTGCGGTTTCAGATATCGCGGCCGTGCGCGTACCGGGCCTTTTGCTCGGCGCCGATATGTCCGTGCTGCCTGTCCTCGGCGTCTGCGCCGCCTGTGCCGTCGCAAGGGCTTTGTGCGAATTTCTTGCCTCGAAGGCGGCGTTCAAGGCCCAGACCGGCGTGAAGAAGAAGCTGCGCACGGAGCTTTACGCGAAGCTTCTCGCCCTCGGAGGGGAAGGCGCTTCCGGCGCCGAAACCGTACAGGTGGCCGTGGAGGGAGTGGATCAAATCGAAAATTATTTCGGAAGGTATCTGCCACAGTTTTTTTACAGCGTTATAGCGCCGCTTACGCTGTTCGCCCTGCTTACGCCCATAAGCCTTTCCGTTGCGCTTATACTGCTCGTATGCACGCCGCTCATACCGCTTCTTATACTGCTTATCATGAAAATGGCGAAAAAGATGATGAGGAAACAGCTCAAATCGTACACCTCACTCGGGGATTTCTTCCTCGAAGCCCTGCGCGGTATGACGACGCTGAAGATATACGGCGCGGACGGACGGCGGCATGAGGAAATGAATGATCTTGCGGAATCGTTTCGAAAGTCAACCATGAGGGTTCTGCGCATGCAGCTCAATTCCGTAATGCCTATGGATCTCATAGCTCAAGGCGGAACGGCTCTCGGTATAATACTGGCCGCGCGCGGTCTTCTTGCGGGCGACATAAGCGCGGCCGGCGCCGTAAGCATCGTGCTTTTGTCCGCGGAGTTCTTCATACCGCTCAGGCAGCTCGGCTCCTATTTTCACGTCGCAATGAACGGTCTCGCGTCCTGCGAACGCGTATTTCAAATTATTGACGCGGAAGAGCCTGCGGACGGAGACGATTCTTTGCCCGAAAGCCCTCTCTCCGTCTGTATAAGCGATCTCTCATTCGCCTACGAAGAAGGGCGCAATGTCCTTTCGAACGTTTCGTTTTTCGCGCCCGCGAAAGGAATGACCGGGATTGCGGGGGCTTCGGGCTGCGGCAAATCCACTTTGGCGAAGCTCCTTTCGGGAAGACTTCCCGCTGCCGGCTGCAAGGGCGATGTGAAAATCGGCGGACTTGAGCTTGGCTGCATAAAGCGTTCCGAGCTTATGAAAAGGGTATATACAGTTACGCATGAGGATTATATATTCACGGGTACGGTCGGGGATAACCTGCGCGCGGCGAAACGCGACGCATCGGACGATGAGCTCGCGGCGGTCTTAAAGAATGTGAGACTTTACGACTTCTTCGCGAGCGCCGATGGGCTTGAAACGAAGATATCCGAGGGCGGCGCAAACCTCTCCGGCGGCCAGAGACAGAGACTTTCCCTCGCGCGCGCATTGCTTCGCGATCCCGATATCTATATATTCGACGAGGCGACGTCAAGCATGGACACGGAGAGCGAGGAAGCCTTGCTCTCGGTTGTAAAAGAGACGGCGGCGTCGAAAAACGTGATTTTCATATCGCATCGTCTCGCGAATCTGACGGAGGCGGGCAATATATACGCGATGAGTGAGGGACGTATAGCCGAGACGGGAACACACGATGAGCTTACAGCAAAGGGCGGCGTCTACGCGCGACTGTACGGGGAGCAGCGGGCGCTCGAGGCCTATACTTCTCCGGTGCGGTATTATGGGGAGGTTTCGGTATGAACGACGATAAGAAAACGAAAAAACCCGGCGTCGTGATAAGATTAGCCTCTTTCGCAAGGCCGATGGCGGGGATTATGGCGCTCGCGATACTGCTCGGCGCGGCGGGACACGCGTGCGCGATACTGCTGCCCGTACTCGGCGGCTTCGCGCTGCGAGACGCGCTCTATCCCGCGGGCGGGAGCGGCTTTGGCGTCATCTTTGCCGCGCTTATTGTCTGCGCCGTGCTGCGCGGTATACTCAGATACGCCGAGCAGCTGTGCAATCATTACATAGCGTTTAAGCTTTTGGCGGGGCTTAGGGACACGGTGTTCGCCGCGCTGCGAAGGCTTTGTCCCGCAAAGCTCGAATGCAGGAACAAAGGCGATCTTATCGCCGTGATAACGGGGGATATCGAGCTTCTTGAGGTGTTCTACGCTCATACGATATCGCCCGTCGCCATAGCATTTATCGTATCCGCTGCGACGGCCCTGTTCATCGGAAGCTTTCATCCTCTGCTCGGCATAGCCGCCGTTTGCGCTTATTTGATCGTGGGCGTTCTCGTTCCGTATATCGCGTCGCTGTTCGGACACGGAGCGGCCGCGCGGCTGCGCGAAGCCGCGGGGAGCCTTTCGTCATACTACCTCGACAGTTTGCGCGGCATACGTGAGATACTCGGTATGGGCGCCTTCGAAGAGCGAAAGGACGGGATAGGCCGTATGAGCGATATTACGGAGAATCTGCAAAAGCCCTTGAAGCACAAGGAAGGCGCGGCGTCCGCCGCGGCGGGGCTTTTCGTTACGATATGCTCGCTTTGGATGCTCTCGCTGTCGTACATGCTGTTCCGTAACGGCGCCGTGAGCTTTGACGGCGTGCTGATTCCGTTTATAGCTATGTTTTCGTCATTCGGCCCCGTGCTTGCGCTCGCGAATCTCTCGGCCGGGCTTCCCGTGACATTCGCGGCGGCGCGGCGCGTATTCGCGCTTTTGGACGAAACGCCGGAGACGGAGGACGTTGCGGACGAAAAGACGCCTGACTTCGGCGGCGCGGAATGCAGGAATCTCAGTTTCGGTTATGAAGAGGGGCGCGACGTGCTGACGGACATATCGGCTGTGTTTGATAAGGGCCGCATAACGGGCGTAACGGGACGCAGCGGCTCGGGCAAATCGACGCTGCTCAGGCTGCTTATGCGTTTTTGGAAACCGCCGCAGGGCTCGGTGTTAATATCGGGCGAGGACGTAAACGGGGTGGATACGGCGCATCTGCGTACCTTGGAGGGTTTTATGACGCAGGAAACGGACATATTCTCGGATACGGTCGAAAACAACATTAAAATCGGCAAGCCCGAAGCCTCGCGCGAGGACGTGATCGCGGCGGCGAAAAAGGCGGCGCTGCACGATTTTGTCATGACGCTTCCGGATGGCTACGACACGTATATCGGCGGCGTGGGGGCGGCCTTGGCCGAAGCCGGGATATCGGGCGGCGAGCGCCCGAGGCTAGGACTTGCGCGGGCTTTCCTGCATGACGCGCCTTTCCTGCTGCTTGATGAGCCGACAGGAAATCTTGACAGCCTGAACGAGGGCGCCGTGCTGAAAGCCCTGCGCGAAGAGAGCGCGGAACGGGCGGTTGCGCTCGTTTCCCACAGAAAATCGACGATGGGCGTCACGGATAGGATTTATTCCGCGGACAGCGGCAGACTGTCGTAACAGCGCCAAAGGCGCGGGAACATTCGTCGCCCGCGCCTTTGGCGTGTTAGTCTGTAGGGAGTTTGAAGAGAAAGCCCCGTGCCAACAAGGATAGGTTCGCAGCAGACTCCGCGTATACAGTAGCAGTTCCGCTCGCGTCCCGGCACAAAAAGCGTATTTAATTTTCATATATTGGGCTTCACTATCCAGCGCCCGGAGTTGCGGGAACCTTCGCGTGTCAGCAACCCTTTTTTTTTCAGGGAATACACAATGTATTGTGCCGTTCGGATTGATTTTCCAATCTCCCCCGCTATGTTTTCATGGGTAGCGGCGGGATTCCTTTCCAAAAACTCCAGAACGCGGATTTCGGCCATGTCACAATCCATCCCGCAATACGAACCGCAGTTTTTGCGGTTTAATTTTGCGGTTGCTACTTTTCCGATTTGCGCGTCAAACGAATATGCATCGTCCAGCGGAACAATAATCCGAAATACGTCGCCGTCAATCAATTGCGGTTCCTTGCCCGAATATAGCCTGCCGTAACTATATAGGTTCCTCACGCCGGAACCGAGTTCATCGGCCAAACCGATGTTGCGAAAGAAAGATGCGATAACCGGGTTCTTCGGATTCGGTCTGAAATTGTCCGGCGTTATCATGTCGCCTGTTTCAGCACGGTTGGCATTTGCGATATACATACGGTCTTTCTCAATGACAAACTGCGCAATAAACGAGCTGGTAAATTCCCTGTGGATCAGGCAGTTAACCAACATTTCACGGGTGATTACGCTGCTTAGACTGACGCGCACGTCGCCTTCAAGATAGAATTTGTCCAGCAGATGCTTGGCGGCGAATTCCATCAGCATATTATAGCTGTCGATCAGGTTCGTCTCTACAATCAGCCTGTCGTCATAACGGTCAACATTCACCTTGCGGAGCAGGGCGTCGGTGCGGTAGGCGGGAGAAACGGATTTTATGACTTCGTTCCGCCCGAGCAGCATCACCGCCGCGAGGTTATAGCCTTTCATTCCGGTCTCCAAATCCTCACCGATCAGCCCCGCGCTCTGCAGAAGCTCCGCATCATTCATCGCCTTCCACGGATGATCTCTGTACCGGTTCACCGCAAGCTGACGGATGCGGGGAAGAAGATCAAACCGCAGATGTCCATTACGAACGTAGGGGTACACCTTTTTCTCGGTGAAAATCCTCTGCTTACGAATGTACATTTGCGCAATCTGCCCGGTCGCCGTGACCTTCACGTCGGCGTCGTCCACGCGGTCATAGATTACTTTTTTGAAACTGTGGACTTCCGAGCTTGGTGGCACATGGATATGCACAACTTTCTTACCCTCGTGCTCCAAAACCTCAGGCGAGAGATATACAGTGGGATATATTACGTCGGGGTTGCTCACCATTGAGATAAAGTTTTTGATAATTTCCGAAGCGGTCTTCTCCTGAACGCCGGTGACGGAACCGTTATCCTCCACGCCAAGGTAAATATCCCCGCCGAAGCGATTCAGGAAAGAGCAGACTGTCTCGTAGGTATCCGCCTCGGCCTTCCCACCGCAACGCTTGAACTCGACCGCAACGGTCTCCCCGATTGCAAGTATGGTTTTGAATCTGTATATATCCATCAGCTTTGGTCTCCCGACATCTTTATATCCATTGTGATTAAGACTCCTTGTACGAGTTGTAATTATATTATACATCGGAAAAACAAAAATACAATGAAATCAACATCTGTGTCAGGTATAACAGTCATTCGTCAGATGAAAAAGTAAGTGCGACCCTTGGCGGAGCGAGCATATGTCGCACTTACTCTGCCCAACAGAGATGTCGCCTTAATTCGACCCAACCGTTCCGCATAAGTCTGCACGTCCGCCGGCTGTCAAGGGCGAGCGGTCTTTGCCCGTTCATCTTAACCCTTGACAGCTCCAACACACCAACAGTCATTGGAATTTAAATGGTCGGGTGAGGATACAACGGACACGGCGCGCCCCAAACCGGGGCGCGCCGCAATCGTGAAAATTGGAGGATGGAAGAGCGGGTTTTAACCGCCCGGGATTCGTATATCCTGTCTGTCCTTATATTGCCTTTTCGAGATAGCGCTGCAGCATCGCGGCGGCTTCTGCGCGCGTAGCCGTGCCCGAGGGCGCGAGCGTCGTCTCCGTGCGGCCCGTGATCAGGCCGCTTTCAACGGCCCAAGCCATCGCTTCTTCGGCCCAGGCCGACACGTCGCCCGCGTCGTAATAGGCGTCAAAGCCGCCGCTTGTTCTCGGGCTGTCCGCGTAGCGGTACAGCATGGCCGCGAATTGCTCGCGCGTGATCTCGCCGTCCGGGTTCTCGCCGTCCGTAATGCCGTTCGCGATGCCCCATTCCACGGCCTTCGAGTACCACGTATCGCCTCCGTCCGTGTCGATACCTGCTTCGCGGGCGAGTATCGTGATAAGCATGGCGCGCGTAAGCGTGGCCTGCGGCGAATAGGCGCCGTCGCCCGTGCCGTTCATAAGTCCGCTTGCGTAGGCGTAGCGCACGGCCTTGTAGTACCACGCGCTCTTATCAATGTCCTCAAAGGGGCTTATCCATTCGCTGACGAAGTAGGAGCCCGTCTCTGTGGTCGTAAAGTCCGCCTTGCCCGTAGCCGCGTTGTACTTCGCGTCCTTGATCTCCGTGTACGTTCCGTCCTCTTCGAGCTTGTAGACCGTCAAAAGCTCCGCGTCTTCGCTCGCGGCCTTCGCGTACGGAAGAGCCACCGCGACCGTGCCGCCGAGCGATGTGAGTTCCGTGTCGCCGACCTTGACGGTCAGCGAGAACGCTTCGTTGTTCGCGGCGATAACATCGGTTTTGCCCTCGTCCGCTATGACGACTTCAAGCGTATCGCCGGGGCGCGCCGTGATCGTGTCCAGAGCTTCTTTGCCGAAGCTCACATCGCCCACGGGGGATTTAACGACGAATTCAAGACCGTTGTCCGCTATCTCCTTGGCCGAAGCCTTGGGCAGAATTACGTCCGCGATTTTCGTGTTTGAATCACCCTTGACCGTAACGGACACGGCCGTCGTCTTGTCCTCCTTGGCCTTGTCCACGGCCGCCGTCACGTCTTCAGCCTTGACCTCCGCCTTTGCCGTGCCGCCGCCCGCGCCGCCGAGACTTTCCTCTGTTTTTATTTCCGTCGAAGGTACGCTGTCGCCCGAATCGGGCGTTCCCGCGGGCGGGACCGTTACGCCTGAATTCGGCAGAACCGACAGCCACGCGTTGTAGTATGTATCGTCCGTAGCGAGGGACGGGTATTCGGGCTCGTCGAACCAGTCCTCGACCTCATAGGCGTAATCGTTGACGTAGTGCCATATGATCACGTCCCCGTCACTCATCACGTACTCCCGCAAGCCGAGCCCCGGATGCTTTCCGTCTGATCCGTTCGCGTTTTTTCCGACCGTGTACATCCAGCCGGAACGCTGCCCGTTTGTAAACTCGGAAAGCCATGCGCCTGTCACGGGGTTCTTGATCTTGTCGATATAGTTGTCATTGCTCCTTATGCTGAATTCCAGACCGCCGAGCGCCCTAACGAACAGTTCGAGCACCGTGGCGTCCCTGTCCATCGTGTAGGTTCTCATCGGGATCCACTCTTCGTACACGGCGCCCTTGTAGTTGCCGTCCGTCAAGTCGATGCTCCCCTTTGATAAGGTTGAGCCGATCAGGACGAAACGGACGGAGATGCCGTCGCGGCCCGTGTTGCCCGTATTGCCGTCGTCATACTGCTTTATAACCGAAACCGTAAAGAGCGTCTTCGCGCCCCCGTGCGCGGCAGTCACCGTTATACTTCCCGTCGCGTCGGAGACAAAGCCCTCGAAGCTGACTTGATCCGGCGTAAGGTTTCGCGTCGTTCCGTCCGTAAGGTGGGCGGTGATCTCCATGCCCGCCGCGTCGAAGCTCTCGCCCAAGTAGTAGATGCTCTTGTATTCGCCCCCGATTTCCAGCTTGTAGACTGCCGTCTCCGCGTACGGGTTGTGAACGGGATAGGTCGAGCCTTGAGCCCAGTTCTTCAAGCTGCCCTCTCCCGCGTTGAGCCGCGCCGTTATGCTTCCGTCGGCCAGTTGCGCCGCCGTGACGCTCATCCCGAGACTGTCCGCGTCCGCTCCGAGCGGGTCGTCGTCGCGGTTGAGGTTGCCGAGGATAACGCCCGCCGCGAATCCCGCCGAAACGCTTTCGATGCCGGGCATCGCCGTGCTCGTGTCAAAGTACAGCTCTGCGGCGTCCGGAGCGGTCGTCGTCGTCATCTTATTCGTGTCGACAAGCCTGACCGCGCCGATCGCGCGCGCCGCGCCGCTCGAATCCAAGTAGTAATTGTTTGAAATTATGTTGTATTTGTTCAGGCTGTGCATAAAGCCGATGATGCCGCCGACCTGATCGCCGTTTGCGCTTATCGTACCCGCGAAATGATTGTTTCTGATATAGCCGATGCCGTTGGCCCAGCATTGCTGTACGCCGCCCTCGCCGCCGAATATGCCGCCGACGCGGTTATTGCCGCTGATACTGCCGGTCACATAGCAGTTTTCGATAACGACGCAGGGCGAGTTCGGCCCGCTTGTGGCGTTGTAGCCCGCTCCGATAATGCCTCCGACATAGCTGCCCGTCGCGTATACGTCGCCGTGAAACGAGCTGCCTATTATATCGCACAGGCCCATCGACTGGCCTTTGGAGCCGACGAGACCGCCGACGTTGCCCGCGCCGTACACATCGGCGTAGCTTACGCAATTAACGACCTTTCCGTTGAAGTCCCCCGCGAAAGAGCCGATCTTGTTTAAATCGCTCGACGCGCCGAGCTCGGCGTTGTATCCCACTCTTACGCCTTTTTCTATCGTGCTGTTTTTGATATTGACGGTGTTGGAGCCCGACGCTCCGCCACCCAAAATGCCCGATCTGCGGATATTCGTGCCCTCCAGTATTGTGAGATTATCCACGTCGAGGGTGTTCCTGTGTTGGGCCAGCCAATCGGCGTAATGTCCGGTGGAACCATAGTCCACAAAATAAATCTCCACGAGCCCGTTGCCGTTTATGTCCTCGCCGTAGATGTTCAGATTGCGCACCGTCGTGCCCCGGGCATATTTCAGCAGAGGCCGCGAACCCGGAGCGAATGTGATTGTGTAGCTGCCGCTTCCGTCCGGCTTGGCGCCGTCTATCGTCCCGCCGAATATTCTCACCTGCCCGGCTGTCTGCGACGGGTAAATAGACGTTTCGCCGCTCCCTATGGGGTTCCAGTCGGCGGGCAGGGAAATATCGTTCGTGAGCCTGAACGTCACGCCGTCAAAAGACGTTCCTTCGCCGACGACTTCGCTGAGCAGCGCCATATCCAAGGCGCCGGCAAGGTACACCATATCCTCCCCATTGTATGTCACGGCGCGCTTTATGCTTACGGTGTATTCGACGGTTCTGTCTGTTTCCGTATCACGCACCGCGAAGACGACCGGCGTGACGGCGCCCGTAAGAGGAACTGTGACGGCCCATACGCCGTCTTCGGGCGCGGCGCCATTTACGGCGGGGTTGCTTCCACTCACCGTGAGCTCCGCGTCGTCCGCCATCTCGGGTATCAGAGGGGCGGCGCTGAATGTGACGGACGTCGTCTCGTGATTCACGTAAAAATCGTAATCGAAGTGATTCGGATCAAAGTTTACGACCGGCGTAATCTCACCTGCCTTTGTCAGCGTGCCCGCCGCGAAGCTCCGCCCGAGAATCGGTTCAGCGCTGAACGCAGGGGACGATCCTGTAACCGCAAGCGTTCCCAGCTTCGCCGCCCTTGCCGACACAAGGGTCAGGAAGTTGAACGCGACCTTGTTTTCCGAATCATACGGCGTGATCACGTAAACGCCGTCTTCGTCGAGCTTGAGCGTGAAGCGCCCCAAGTTATCAGTTGTCAATCCCGTGTCTGTCAGTACTCCGGTCGATATGTCCGCGAAATACAGCGGCATATTCGCGACGGGGCCGCCTTGCGACGTCAGCGTAAATTCGTAGCCGATGCCGGGGGCCGTGTCGAGGGATTGGACGACGCCGCCGTTATATAAAAACCACGGCGCGGTCATATCCGCAGGGATGAAGTGCAGCGCGTCGCCCTCAAGTACGGCGGTCGCTCCCGCTTCCTCGCGCGTATGGAGAACGCCGTTAAGCGTAAACGCGGCGAAATCCGGCTGCGCGGAGACGCTCTCTTTGTTCACGCGGGCCCAAGCATCAAGGACGGTCGGTTCAAAGGACGGGGAAATATTCTCCCCGGTTCCGCTCGCGTCATCCCAAGTGTCCCAATCGTTCCACTCGGCTGTAATCTCATCGCGAAAGCCAAAACCGGCGGCGTCTTTATCCTGAACCGTCGCCCGAACCGTGCGCGTAAGGAATTTCAGAATGTTTTTTACCTTTGCGTTCTGTGTTCCCGATGCGTTGCTCAGCGACGTATGCGCGGCGCTTTCCGGGTAAACATATACCGCTGTGGGCATTAGGCCCGCGTTGGCGTTGCTGCCGAGATTGAATGAGTTTGTGTTTATTGTAAGGGCATCCTTGTTAAGAAAGGCTATATTCTCTATTGTTCTTGCTCCGAGGAAAATATAGTTGCCGACAGTGCGAAAAGTCGACGGAAAAGCAAGCTCTCTGATTTGCGTACCCTTAAAAATGCCGGCGCTTGAGCTTCCCGCGCTTGTGCCGGTGACGCCCTCCGGTATAACGAGCTCGGTCAAACTCGCGCAGCCCTGAAAGGCGGTTGCCGGTATCATTCCGGTCAGCTTTGGGAGCGAAACCGTCGTCAACTTGGGGCAGTTGTTAAAGACGCCGCTCGCAAGCGTCACCGGCCTTTCGCAGCTTATCGACAGCAACTCCGGCGAGTTTTGGAATGTGTTGGAATCGACAGCCAAGTTTGGCGACTCAGCATCCGACCGGATTTTTGCGCTTGTAATTTTAGTGCCGTAAAAACCTCCCAATGCGGAAACCCCGGCCGGTATTACAAGTTCGCCTTCCAATCCGGTATCTTCGAATCCCCTTAGAATTCTAAGACTTGCGGGCAATTCAACACTTTTCAATTCGGATTGCTTCATAAATGCATAATATTCGATTTCGACGAGTGAGGACGGCAAACTTACGCTTGTGACCGGCTCGGCGGTTTTCGGATAAAGGCTGTAGTCTAACCTGAAAACATCTCCGCCGATCTTCGTCACACCCTCGGGTATGACGACGTCGCCGCCGGCGCCCGTATATAATATCAGGGCGTCGGTGGCGGTTCTGATTACAAAATCGCCGCTGTAAGTGATGTTTTCGGGATCGTAAAGCTCAATTATTATATTTTCAGCGGCAGGAGTATGACTGTATGATGTTGCGGTTATGAAAGCCGGAGCGGTGCTGTATAATTTAACGGTCACACCATTATCGTCAAAAGGCCAACCATTAATGGTTATATTTGGATTTTTGAGTTCGGCGTTTGTGACGCCTGTATTTGCGAAGGCGTCGCCCCCTAAAGTTTTTACGTTTTCGGGGATGTCAATACTGCTGATAAGGGTATTTTCAAAAGCACGGGCGCCTATAGTGGTCAGCGTGCTCGGTAATGTGATGTTTGTAAGCGCGGTACTTTGAAAAGCATCATAATTGATACTGGTCAGTTTGCCGGAGTCGTTCGGCAAACTGACGGTTGCAAGTGCGGTGCAACCGTCGAAAGCATTGTTATCAATGCTTGTAAGCTGGTCTAACATACTCAAATCAACTGTATGGAGTTTGACACAATCTTTGAAAGCATTATTAACAATTTGAGTAATATTTTTGGGAAAATCAAAGGTTTCGAGTGATGAGCAACCGGCAAAAACATAATTTCGGATTATAGTTATGCTGTTCGGGAGATTAATGGCATTGAGCGATGTGCAATCCCGAAAACAAAAAGACGCGATATTAGTCAGACTGTCCGGGAGGTCAACGCTTGTAAGCGATGTGCAGCCGCCAAAGGTATAAGATCCCAACTGAGTCAAACCATCCGGAATTGTAACGGTTTCAAGAGATGTACAATTCTGAAAAGCAAAATTCCAGATATAGTCCAGGCCGTCCGGAAATTCAACGGTTTTAAGTGATGCACAATTGTAGAATGCATATTCGCCTATGTTTACAACTTTGATCCCGTCTGCGGAATAGGCCGGAATTACGACGTTTCCGCCGGCGCCGTTATAGCCCGTAAGCACACCCGCCGCGCTGACGGTGAAGTGTTCCTGCGTATCGCCGTTTGTGCTTATATATTCATAATCTTCCGCGCCGGAGTAGGCCGAGAATGCGGATTGAGTCCGCATGTCGCCGTCGTTGTCACCGGCCGAATCTTCTTCGGCATCCTCCGCATCAGCGGACTCCTCCGCGTCCGAAACGATATCTTCCTGCGCGTTGCTGTCGCCGCTTTCGTCGATTGGATATTCCGCGTCTGCGGCAAGGTCTTCCGGCGCGTCGCCGTTATCGTCCGAGTACGCGGCGTCGTCTTCGGCGTACGACGCGACGGCAATACCCTGCGCCGCCACAGACAGCGCCATAACAAGGGCGAGCAAAAGCGGCGCTGCGCGCCGCAAATATAAGTGCTTCATACTCCGTTTATCCTTTCGTCTGTTTCCCGACGTGTTTGCAGTGCACCCTGTGTACGGTTTCGCCGTTTTCGGTCGTCGTCAAGGCTGTGAAAAGGAAGCGCGTCTTTACATAGCACAGCGTGAAAGCGCCGTTGCCGACGCCTTGGGGCGCGGGAAGGGGCGGGTTTATACCGTTAAGTCTCGAAACAGTGTATTCGCCGAGACCCAGTCCCGGGAAAGAATCGTCGGGCAGCCCGTCGGGGCCGTAAGGCTGGGGTTGATCACCAAAGGGTTCCTCCGGCGTTCCGATAAAATACATAAAGCCCCAGCCGTCCCATCCGCCTATTATGTTTTCGTCTTCATCTTCCTCATACCAATACTGACCGTCGTCGTGCGCGAAAGTATGATCGTCGCCAAACATGAGACTGAGCAGCTGCTCAGAGGCGCGTTCAGGGCTCGTCTCCTCCGCTGTAACCTCTGTGATGTATGACAGGTGAGAGGGTGGAGGTGGAGGAGAGGGGGAATCATCGGCGACGTAATTCTGAATAAAGTCCAACAGCGATATGTCGGGAACATCCGATTCGCTGAACGGATTCACAAACCAGTAATTTCCCGGGTCGGGTTCCCCACCGGGATCGGCGAAGTGAGGGCCGTATGTGGCGGGAACAGGGCCGGGATCGGGCGACTCCGTCGGGTTCGGCACCCTGTCAAGCCTATGGGGTTTTTCGTATTCGACGGGATCAGGGCCGGGGCTGGGATCAACGTCCACCAAGTTTATAAGCGCGAGGTACATATCGACGCTGTAAGGTGTTTCCGTAGCGGCTTTCGGCGCGGCGCCGACCGTGTGCCTTTCGGCCAAGCCCACGAGGAAGGGCGGCATAATGTTGTTGTGCGTGTGCAGGATGATCTTGCCGCCTTTGCTTTTGAAGAGCTCTCTCATTTCGTGATGGGTCGCGTTTTTACGAGCCATAGATGTTTCCTCCTTTTCTGATCATATTTTGGATTCCGCCGGCCCAACATGCAGCTTCGCCGCATTTCTCCGCACACTGCGTGTGCGACGCTGTCCGTTTTGCCTACCGAAGCAAAGCTTCGGGGCAAAAAGGCAAGGCCGTCGGTGGAATGACGATGGAGCCGGAATAACAAAAGCCGCGACGGCAGAGCTTATCGCTCAACCGTCACGGCCGCATTCCCATGACAAAAAATATAAGCCGCAATCCGGTATTTCGCCCGGATTCGGCATTGTACGTTCACAGTAAGTCTCCCGGCTTTGCGCATCCAAGGGCTTTGCCCTAACGCCGCCGACTTGGCCTTCCCGTTTTACCGGTGACCGGCTTTCGCCCACGCTCTCGCGTGAAGCCGCGCGCTTTGCGCTTACGGTAGCGGTTTCGCAATTCTCCCGGTGAGCGTCCTTGGGCGCTTACTGAGGGAAAAGACCTGCCCGGGATTTCAACCCGGTTCATTTTTTCATCCTCACGGCATCGCCCTTACGGGCGGAAGCCTACACGGAACTGTCGCGTCTTTTTCAGTTTTGACCGTGATTGTGATCTCTTTAACAATTATATCATACTCCGCCGAGGCCGTGCCTGTCAAGGAATATTTCCGGTAATATTTTGTTCTGTTTTTGATTGATTTTCAAAAAACACAATAAGAATTTACCAAGATGCCCCATTGACCGGAGGGCCGGAGGATGATACACTTTTTTACGGGGAGGAAGTGAAGGCATATGAAGATTTCCGATATTATGAAAAAACGCGCGGCGTTCAGCTTCGAGGTGTTCCCGCCCAAGACGGATATAGGCGCGGAAAAGCTGATGGGGCGCGGCGGCGTACTTGAGAAGTTGTACGGGATGCGGCCGGATTATATCTCCTGTACCTATGGCGCGGGGGGAAGCAACGCGGATAAGAATCTTGAAGTCTTGGACGCCGTAAGAACGCTTGACGGCGTCATACCCGTCTCGCATTTCACCTGCGTAGGCAATACGCGTGCGGAGATGCGCAAACGGCTCGGGCAATATCTTGAGCACGGCGTCGATCATATATTGGCGCTGCGCGGGGATCTGCCATTGGGCATGACGGGCACAGGCGGGGATCTGCATTACGCCGCGGAGCTCGTGCGCTTTATCCGCGATGAATTCGGCGACGCGTTCACCGTCGCGGTAGCCGGCTCACCGGAAGGGCATATCGACTGTCTCAGCCCGGAAGCCGATATCGCGTTCCTGAAGCAAAAGCAGGACGCGGGCGCCGATTTCATAATGACGCAGCTCTGTTGGGATACGGAGCAATTTGCGCGGTGGATGGACGCTGTCCGCGCCGCCGGCGTCACAATGCCCGTGGACGCGGGCATCATGCCCGTGCTCGACATAAAGGGCGTCGTCAACATGGCTCTGTCACGCAACGGCTGCGCGTTGCCGCGCGAGCTGTGCAGACTTATATCGAAGCACTGGATTTTCGACAACCCATTCGCGCCTACCGAGTCCGAAGAATCCGCCGCCGCGAAGAGGGCCGCGTTCAGGGAAGCCGGCACAGGGTACACCGTTCGGCTGATAGACCGCTACCGCGCCTACGGCGTCGACGGAATACATTTGTATACAATGAACCGGTACGAGGACGTGACGCGTATTGTGCGTGAGACCGGCATAGGGAACGCGTGAACGGAGGTCGTTTATTTTTTCGTACGTATTCAAATTTTATATGACAAACCCGGCGAAAATTTGTTAAAATATTAACGTAATGTTTGACAAAGTCGGCGGAGGTGCGGTATATGAATTTGCAATACCTGAAATACGCGATTGAAATAGAGAAGGCCGGTTCGATATCGAAGGCCGCCGAAAACTTGTTCCTGAGCCAGCCGAATTTGAGCAAGGACATAAAAACACTTGAAGACTCTATGGGCATAGTGATATTCGAGCGCTCAAAAAAGGGCGTTTCCATGACGGATGAAGGGCGCGTGTTCATGGAGTACGCGAAGAACATCGTCTCGCAGCTTGAGGACATGGAGACGCACTTGCATATCAACTCCCCGAGCGGCGCCGGATTTCGGATATCTGTTCCTCGCGCGAGTTATATCGCGGAAGCCTTCATAGCCTTTGTCAACGCAATAAATCCGAAAGCGTCCTTTAATATTTACTTCATGGAAACGGACTCCGTGACGGCGATCAACAATATTCTAAAAAGCGGATACGATCTCGGAATAGTGCGATATCATAGCATTTACGAAAAATCCACATTGCCCTTTGTCAGGGAATGCGGACTGGATTACGACACTATATTTTCGTCGGAGAGGGTAATCATCATGAACGCGAAGAATCGGCTCGCGGCCAAACCCGTCTTGACGTTTTCCGACCTGCGTGATCTGATCGAGATCGCGAACAATGATTTTGCGCTGCCGCAATTCAATATGACCGGCGCCGGCGAATCCGCGTGGGGCCAAAACAAAAAACAGATATCCGTATGCGAGAGGGGCAGCCGGTTCGATCTGCTGTCGCGCATACAAAACAGCTTTATGTGGGTTTCGCCCATGCCAAGGGCCGTGCTTGCGCGGAACGATTTGGTTCAGAAAAAATGCGAGGCGCCCGATCTGAATTTCACGGACATTCTGATTTACAAATCCGAACACGAATTCAGCTCATTTGAAAAAATCTTTATCGACAAGTTGGAGAATGTACTGAAAATGATACAGCCGCCCTTGTAATACCCCTTAGTATCGCGTACAACATCTTTCAATAGCATCACCCCCCGTTAATGCCCACAGCGGTCTGCCGCTGCGGGCATTAACACTTTGCCCGCGTAATTACTTTTTTCCCATCCATATACTGTTTCATATGTCATCCATATATTCAAATCTTATATATTTCAAAGCGGCGTTTTTTTGTTAAATTGTTAACATAGCCGGCGCCGCAGTTTTCGTACGCGGTATTTCCCGCAATATGTTTTGCCGCAATGCGTCGTTGCGTCGCTTGCGTCGTGAGGAGGATTTGAGATTGAACGAGCCGAACGTAAACTATGAACTGCTTGACGGCATCATCGAGAGGAACGGCTGCGCCGGAAGCTCTGTGATCGCCGTTTTGCAGAATGTGCAGGAGCATTACAGATATCTGCCGCGCGAGGTGTTCCCGCATCTGGCGAAAAGACTCGGCGTCAGTCAGGCGCGGCTTTATTCCATCGCGACATTTTACGAGAATTTTTCCCTGTCGCCCAAGGGGGAATACGTCATCAGGATCTGCGACGGCACGGCCTGTCACGTCAGAAAGTCGACGCCGTTTCCGTGAAAAGGAGCGGTTGTCACGGTTTCTGCGAAAAGGGGCCTCTCGTCCGCATAGAGCCCCAAGGGTATCTCTACATCAAGGTGCGGCCCGAGGATTGCGAAGAGATCGTTGAGCGAAGCGTCGCGCGCGGCGAATGCGCGGAGCGGCTCGTGTACGGCGAGGCGTCGCGGCTCTACCCGAGGCAGAGCGAAATACCGTTCTACCGCAAACAGACGCGGCTCGTGCTCGAGAATTGCGGCATGATCGACGCGACGTCCATTTTCGAATATCTCGCCGCGGGCGACCCCGGCGCTTTTATGGACAGGAGCATAATGGAGGGCGACCCGCACAGGCTCATTGAGGGCATGATGATCGGCGCACTGGCCGGCGGCGCGAAAACGGGCTATATATACATCCGCGCGGAATATCCCCTTGCCGTCCGGCGGCGCGAAAACGCGATAAGGCAGGCTCGTGAATGCGGGCTTCTCGGCAAACATATACTCGGATCGGATTTTTCGTTCGATATTCGCATCAGCAGGGGAGCGGGGGCCTTTGTATGCGGAGAAGGCAGCGCGCTCACGGAATCCATAGAGGGCAGACGCGGCATGCCGCGCGTGAAGCCGCCGAGAACCGTTGAGCAAGGATTGTTCGGGAAGCCCACAATACTGAATAATGTGGAAACATTCGCGAATGTGCCGCTCATCGTAAATAACGGTTCGGATTGGTACAGGGAAATAGGCACGGAGAAAAGCCCCGGCACAAAGGCCTTTGCGCTGACCGGCAATATCACAAATACGGGGCTTATAGAGGTTCCCATGGGCATTACGCTGCGCGAGATCATATTCGACGTCGGCGGCGGCATGCGCGACGGGAAGGCGTTCAAGGCCGTGCAGATCGGCGGGCCGTCCGGAAGCTGTCTGACGGAAAAACATCTGGACATGCCCCTCGATTTCGATTCGCTGCAGGAGGAAGGCGCCATGATAGGCTCCGGCGGGCTCGTCGTTATGGATGAGGAGACATGCATGGTCGAGGTCGCGCGTTTTTTTATGAATTTCACGCAAAAGAATCCTGCGGTAAATGCGTGCCGTGCAGGGAAGGCACGCATGTAATGCTCGAAATACTGAACGATATCACGGAAGGACGCGGCACGGAGGAGTCGATCGGCACGCTTTTGGATATGGCCGATACGGTCACTCATACGGCGCTCTGCGGTCTCGGCAAAACGGCCGCTTCGCCCGTCGTCAGCACACTGCGCTATTTCAGGGAAGAATACCTCGCCCATGTAAACGGCAAAATATGTCCGACCGGAACCTGCGGCGCCTTGACGGCGCTTCGCATCGATCCCGAAAAATGCAAAGGCTGCACAAAATGCGTCAAGCTTTGTCCTGTTCGCGCTATTCACGGCAGTCCGAAAAACCCGCACACGATAGACGGGGCGGTCTGCGTCAAATGCAAGGCTTGCATGGACGCGTATCCGTTCAAAGCCGTATCGTTCGCGGTTTAGAAATTTACCGGCAGGACATCAGCAAAGGCATTAAGTTAATTGATAACAATATAGCAAAAAACAGACAAATGGATTCCGGGACAAGCCCGGAATGACAGCAGAATGACGGAAGAAAGAGACCGCAATGGAAACGAAACACATACGAATCAACGGCAGAGAAACGCCCTATACGGATGAAAAAAACATACTTGCCATCATTCGCGGCGCGGGTATAGACCTGCCCACATTCTGCTATTATTAGGGGCTTTCGACATACGGCGCCTGCCGCATGTGCATCGTGGAGGACGGGCGCGGGGAGATTATCACCGCCTGTTCCGCTCCGCCCGTACCCGGCATGGATATCAGAACGCATACGCCGAGACTGCTCAGATACAGGAAGAACATCCTATCATTGCTGCTCGCATCCCATTCCAGGGAATGCACAACGTGCAGAAAAAGCGGAAAATGCAGATTGCAAGACATGACGTCCCGTTTCGGCGTCCGCGAAGTTCGTTTCGACAAGAGCAACAGGGCGTATAAGGATGAATACAAGATCGACGTTTCAAGCCCCGCCATAGTGCGGGATCCGAACAAGTGCATACAGTGCGGCGACTGCGTCAGAATGTGCAGCGAAACGCAAAACGTCGGGGCGATAGATTTTGCCCTGCGCGGATACGAGCTCAAGGTCTGCCCCGCTTACGCGCGCCATGCTCGTAACCGTGCTCGCGCGTGAAGCGGGCATCGACACGGATGGCGGCGACACGTGGTACGCCAAGGCCGTCGAATGGGGAATCGCGAACGGCATTACGGACGGCGCGAACCCGGACGGAGAGATCACGCGCGAGCAGTTCGCGGCCATGCTGTACCGCTACGCGGGCAGTCCGAGGCCGGACGGAGGCTTTGACTCCTATGACGACGCGGCAAGCGTATCAAGTTGGGCAGAGGACGCGATGGCTTGGGCCGTGGAAAGCGGACTAATCACGGGCCGCACGGAAACGACGCTCGCGCCTCCGGGCACGGCAAACCGCGCCGAGGCCGCGACCTTGCTCCAACGATATTTCGAAATGGCAATATAGGGGAATTTGCCTGCGACAGACAGGCGCACTGAGGGCGGCTTAAAATCCGCCCTTACCCATCCCATTTTTCATTGCGTCCCTCGTTTGCGTCCTATGCAAACGAGGGACGCAATGAAATCGGATTCGGATTTCATTGTATTTTTGCTTTTTCGGTGTATAATATAATCAACAGGTCGAAAGGACAAGGGCGGTGAGGAAATGACGAATATAAGAACAATATCCGATTTAAGCAATCGCACAAATGAAATCTGCGATTTCTGCAACCGAGCGATGGAACCGGTGTTCATAAAACGCGAAGACATAGACACGGTTGTTATGAGCGTTGAAATGTACGAACGCAGAGAAGCGCAAATCGATCTTTACGCAAAACTCGCGGAAGCCGAAACAGATGCCGCAAACGGAGACAAAGGCATCGATTTCAACGCGTTTGCGCAAAAATTGCGGACGATGGTTCATGGCGCGGTTTAAAGTAAAAATTCTGCGCAAGGTGCAAGAAGATTTAATCGATACGGTTGAATATCTCAATACATTATCACCGCAAGCGGCATTGCGATATTATGATCTTTTGACCGAAAAAATCTCGGGATTGTCCGAAATGCCGGAGCGTTGCGCATCGGTGCGAGATGAGCAACTCAGACTTCGCGGCTATCGTTTCATGATTGTGGAGAACTACACGGTATTTTTTGTGATTGAAAATGATACTGTACAGATTCGTCGCATTTTACATTATCGGCGGCAATATGAACATCTGCTTTAATCCGCTTTCGGTTGCGCCGGGAGCGGTACTTACTTAAATAAAGATCACGGAAATACGGCCGTGGCAACTCCATTCATTGGGATTGTCGCGGTCTTTTTGTTTTGCTCGGCGGCCGATATGCCGCGCTTTGGCCGGTAAGCCTGCGTTAAGGCGATTGAAAGACGGCGACGTGAGCTTCGGCAAAGATGTTCTTGGCACGATTACGGCCCGGCCCGGCGACACGCTCGCGCCTCCGGGCACGGTAAACCGCGCCGAGACCGCGACCCTGCTCCAACGGTACTTTGAACGCGCGGAGTAAAGCCCGAAACGGGTAACCGGCAACAACAAGAACCGAATTTCGTGGGGCGTGGGAAAATCCCGCGCCCCGGCCGAAAGGCCGTTCCCGCTTGGCCCGCCATGTGAAAACCCACGGCATGACTGACGTTCGGATACTGCACTGCTACAACTCGGCTATTTTGCAGCCGTCTGTCATGTCGCTGCCTGAGGTATAGCATCCTTCCATTGTAAACCTTTTGGGGAAGCGTTACAGTTCACAGGTATGCTGCAAACTAAAATATTAAAATATTAAATCGTTAAAATCCAACGAACGTCATTCCGGGCTTGTCCCGGAATCCACCTTAACTGTTTTATAGATTCCGGGACAAGCCCGAAATGACGGAAAAAGTATCAGGTTCGGAGTACCTCTGAACTGTAACCCTTCCCAAAAACATCACGGAAATTTACCGGAAAATCCGGTTGACTGCGGCGTGCATAAGTGATAGACTTTTGCTTGTAACGAGGTTAAAGATATCTCTCAGCATCAGTAAGAGAGAATTTGCCGCAGACGCGCATGTTCTTCTGAACCGTTCAATTGAAAATTTAATATGCTTTTTGTGCCGGGGCGCGCTTCCTCATTCGAGATGCGTTCCTTGGAGAATAGGTAATCGGGTGAGAGTCCCGAGCAGGCTTTAATTCCGGTGTTTTCGTGAGACGCGCCGGAAAGCGAGCGGAACCGCTGCCGTATGCGCGGGGTCTGTTTCTTAGGGCGAAAGCCGGTCACCGGTGAAACGGGAAGGCTGAAACAGATGAGAGAGCCTGTGCTTTATTGCACAGGCCTCGGATGCGTAAGCCGGGAGACCTGCAAGAGGTTTGTGATGTAAGCTTTTCCGCACGCGCAGCGGCGCTTACCAAGGGCAGATCACGGGAATAACGGCCGTGACAATTCCGAAAATTTGGGTTGTCGCGGCCTTTTTGTTTCGTTTGGCAAGGTCGTCGGAGAGGAGTCGATTATGAAACGAATAAGCAAGAGAATCACAACGGTGCTGCTTGCGGCGCTGATGCTGTCGCCGGTCTTTGCCGCGCCCGTATCGTCGGCGGACAAGGCGACGCTCGACAATGCTGTGACCGGCGCGGCGGCGTACATGCTGAACACGGTCAAAAATCCGCAGGTCGATTCCGTCGGCGGGGAGTGGGCCGTGCTCGGTCTCGCGCGCAGCGGATACGCCGTTCCGGATTCGTGGTACGAAGGATATTACAATACGGTCGAAAAATACGTCAAAGACCTTGACGGCGTGCTGCACGACAAGAAGTACACGGAGTATTCCCGCGTGATCCTCGGCCTGACGGCGGCGGGCTACAGCCCGCTGAACGTAGCGGGTTACGACCTCACCCTTGCGCTCGGCGACTTTGAACGCACGATCTGGCAGGGCATCAACGGCCCTATCTTCGCGCTGATCGCGCTCGACAGCGGAAATTACGTCATTCCGAGGAACAGCGACGCGAAAACCCAAGCGACGCGTGATCTGTACATCAAAGAAATACTGCGCCGTCAAATAAAGGACGGGGGTTGGAACCTGACCGCGGGCGCCGACGGCGAGATCAGGACGGGCGAGAGGAGCGACCCCGACTTGACGGGTATGGCGCTTCAGGCGCTCTCGAAGTACCAAGACAAGCCGGATGTCAAGGAGGCGACTGATAAGGCCCTCGTGTTTTTATCCGAGCGTCAGGACGAAAAAGGCGGCTATTTCGGATGGAACAGCACGAATTCCGAAAGCGCCGTGCAGGTGTTGGTCGCCCTGTGCGAGCTCGGTATAGCCGAGGACGATCCGCGCTTTGTGAAGAACGGATATACGCTCACGGATAATATCCTGAGCTACAGGGAACCGGACGGCAGCTTCAAGCATACGGCCGAAGGCAGCGGCAACAGCCAGATGTCCACGGAGCAGGCTTTCTACGGCATAGTGGCGGCTCAGCGGGCGCGCGACGGGGAAAACAGCCTGTACCGTATGAGCGACGCCGTGAAGCGCGGCGCGGCCGTTGCGCGGGCATCGGATGCCGACGGCGACGGACTGCCCGGAAGGCACGCGGACGTCAAACCCGTACCGCTGACGGCTGCGGGCAAGACTTTTGACGATATCGGAAGCCACGCAAGCAGCAACGCGATCAACGCCCTCGCCGCGCGCGATATCATAAGCGGCAAAAGCGAGACCGTCTTCGATCCCGACGCTTCGATAACTCGCGCCGAATTCGCGGCTATCACGGTGCGCGGTCTCGGCATTGCGCCCGTCGCTCAAGGCGGAGGCTCGGATCCCTTCGACGATGTGAATCCCGGCGCTTGGTATTATTATTACGTAAACACCGCCGATCATTACGGCATCGCGGGCGGCGTAGGCGACCGTCTGTTCAACCCGGGCGGAGCGATCACTCGGCAGGAGGCCGCCGTCATGGTAGCGCGCGCGGCAAAGCTCTGCGGTATGGACACGGATACGGACGCCGTGACGATACGCGACACGCTGGCGCAGTTTGACGATTACCGCACGGTGGCCGATTGGGCGCAGGGCGCGCTCACATTCTGCTACGCGGAGGGGATATTGGACGATTCGGTTCTCGAAATCGCGCCAAAAGAGACTGTGACGCGCGCCGAGATCACGGATATGCTTTATAATATGCTGATGTCGGCAGATCTGATAAAAGTATGAAACTATGAAAAGTATGAAAAAACATCGTAACAAGATCATAGCCGCCGCCTTCATCCTCTGCGTCCTCGCCGGCGCGTGGGTGTGGGGCGGGAACTACGCGAACCGCAGCGACGCGGCATCGCCGGCGTCTGTTGCGGACAGTGAGATCGCGGCGGAAACGGCGAGCGAAACAATATCGGCCGGAAGTCCGTCTTCGGAGGAAGTGATGCCGGGAACGCCCGAATCCGGCGCGGCGGTGCAGCCGAATGAGGAAATAGCGGCCGAGACTGAAAAAGCCGCGGAGCAAGAGGGCGCTCGGGAAGAGATCGCTCAGGAAAAGACCGCCGAGCAGCCGGATGTACCCGGAACGTCGTCTGCGGAAGCTCCCGCTATGGTGATAGATCCGAAAACAGGACAGGACAAGTACCTGACGGATCCCGTACCCGAGGGTAAGCCCATCCCCGTGGAACCGCAGAACGCGACTGTGGGCGAGCGGACATTCACCTGCACCCTGTCCGTGCGCTGTGACACGATATTGGACAATATGAAGCTGATCGACAAGGAAAAACACGAATTGGTTCCCGCTGACGGCGTGATCTTTCCCGCGACGACCGTAAACTTCAACGATGGCGAGAGCGTGTTCAACATACTGCAGCGCGAGATGAAACGCGCGAAGATACACATGGAATTCGAGAATACGCCCATTTACAACTCAGCCTATATTGAAGGCATCAACAATCTCTATGAGTTCGACGTCGGCGAGCTTTCGGGCTGGATGTACAAGGTGAACGGTTGGTATCCCAACTACGGCTGCTCGCGCTATCAAGTCAAAGACGGCGATTTGATCGAATGGAATTACACCTGCGATCTCGGCCGAGATTTAGGAGAATATTGGCTCGGAAGGGATTATTTTGAGACGAATGAGGAGTAGGGGCGGAGTATTTCGAGTAAACTTTAATATCAGTCCGCGACAGATGTCAAAAATCTGAGAAAACTCTTCATCGCGTCGGTGACATATGTGTGTTTTTTCCGAAAAACGCCTATTTCCGCCACGATGGGTTCTTCCAAGGGTATTTTGCAAACGGCGTCGTCATTTTCGAATACCTGCTCGTACAGTACAGTAACAGCCGTACTGTTCAACAGCATATAGCGGATGGTAGAAATTTGGTTTGAGTGCATGACCACGTTCAGCGGAATATTACCGTACCGCTCGGAAACCATTTTGAAATGATAGGATCCCCGAGGCGCCATTATGAAGGATTGATTTTTTATCAACTCGCCCGTGATGTGCTTTTCCCGCGACAACGGATGTCCGCGTCTCGCCCAAAAGACCAACTCTGTTTCAAAGAGCTTATTGTAATCGCAGGAGGGCGTATCGCCCTCCTTTATGCCGATAAAAAAATCCAAAAACGAATCCTTTATCATCTCAAGCCCGATAATCGTTGGAGTTTGGTGAACGGTCAGCCGGATATTCGGGTTGCGCCGCTCGAATTCCGGGAAGATGCGATCAAAGAAAAATGTCCCGAGTATGGCAGGTATGCCAAGTTTCAACGTCGCCTGCCTGTTTTGCCCAAGATCAACAGCCATGTTATAAAAATTATCAAAAGACGCCATAAGATCATTCAGCATTTCCAGAAAAGAAACACCTTCAATCGTCAAAGAAATACTGTTTTTGCTTCTGACAAGCAGTTGGAAACCCAACTCGTTCTCAATATCCTTGATCGCGGAAGTCACTGTTGGCTGCGCTATGTACAAAACCTCTGACGCCTTTGTGATACTTCCGTATTTGCATACCGCCTGAAAATATCGTAAATGATTTATATTCATAACAAAAAGTTATCGCTTTCCCCTGAGGTTGTTAATTGTTTAACAACTATCTTTATTATACGCCAAAAATCAATATAAATCAATGAATTCTATTACGTCATATATTTTTCCTATTGGAACTTCCGCGCGCGAACCGGTAGCATTTAAAGTGTGACGACTTGTTAACGCTTTAACGAGTCGGGCAAGGAGGTGTGTAATGGTCAATATAACGACTTTTTTTGTAAATCCGTTTACGCTTATGTTCGCGTCCATAGCCTTTGGACTGTATTTTGGAAAAATCAAGTTTGGCAGATTTAATTTCGGCGCTTCGGGGGCGCTGTTTGTCGGCTTGTTTTTAAGTTGGTTGGCTTGGACCTACGGAGAGAGTCTGCCGGAGAGCCATCAGGCCTGCGCGGTTGTCCGGAAGGTGTTGGATGCGAGCATCGTTCCGAGTTCCTATTTCGATCTTTTCCTCATCATATTCGTAACGGCCGTCGGGTTGGATGCGGCGCGTGAAATTGTTCAAGTTGTGAAAAAATACGGCGCCCGCTTCATACTTCTCGGTGTGCTGACGGTGACGGTCGGTCTTGCTTCCACCTACGGGCTGACGTTGGCGTTCTCCTCCGAAAGCAGCGGCGCCGCAACGCCTTACAGTATCACCGGCGTGCTCACAGGCTCTCTGACCAGTTCTCCGGGGCTCGCCGCAGCTTTGGAAACGACCGGAGCCGAAACAAAGCATATCGGCGCAAAATACGCGCTGGCCGACGAGGCGGAGCGACAGGTAATCCTGAACTACATTTCTCCCGGCGAAAACCTTAACGCCGCCGACATTCCGGCTCTTTCGGAAGAACAGGTTCTGAAATATTCGGAGCGGGCATCGGCGGACGTGGGCGTCGGACACGCGGTGGGCTACCCATTCGGCGTTTTAATCGTGATTCTCGCGATGAATTTCTTCCCTCAGATATTCCGCATTAAAATCGACGAGGAATGGAAGCGTTATGAAACGGAGTTGTACGGCGAGGGCGTCGAAATAAAGGAAAAACCAACGGGCAAGTTCAGCGTTCCGGGCTACTTCCTCGTCATGACCGTCGGTTATTTTGTCGGCGCCGTCTCTGTTCCGCTCGGCCCTTTGGGCAATTTCTCCTTGGGGTCGACGGGCGGCGTCCTGATTACCGCCCTCGTCATAGGCAGCATAGGCAAAATCGGGCCGCTGAACTTCAGGATGGAGGAAAAACCCTTGGTTTTTCTGCGCGAACTCGGTCTCGTCTTCTTCCTCGCCATCGTGGGTCTGCGCTACGGCGGCGAAGTGGTGAAAGCCTTGTCCCAATACGGATTGACGCTGGTGGTCGTGTCCGTTATCGTCGCCTTCGCGGCCGCGCTGTTCGCTCTGCTGCTTGGAAGATACGTATTCAAAATCAACTGGATACTGCTTTCGGGCGCAATCTGCGGGGCGATGACGGCCACGCCGGGTTTGGGCGCCGCAGTGGACGCGCTGAAGAGCGAAAAGCCCGCCGCGGGATACGGCGCCACCTATCCTTTCGGGCTTTTGGCGACAGTTATCGCCTGCATTGTTTTGCACAAACTGCCCATGTGACCGAATACTGACTCAAGGGGAAGTTGCCCTAAGGCCGTGCAAACGGCAGTACGGTCATTCCGGAACAAGTCTTCCCGGAATGACCGGGAACAGGAATGTTAAGCATGAAACAATTCAGTCCCGAGCTCGTCAAAAGCAGGCTCAGAAGCGATAAGTTGTTCGATCTGATCCGTGACGCCGAGGACGCCGCGACGCTGAT
>JAISBV010000149.1 GCA_031266025.1 Eubacteriales Family XIII. Incertae Sedis bacterium | reverse complement strand
CCGCCTTTTGCTTTCGCCATATCGGTGATGCAGATATAATCGTCAATATCAAATGACGCAATTGTGATATCAATGTCCTGCACCGAGATAACGCTGGTTTTTTTCGTTCTGGCCATATTGTTTACTCCTTGTTTGATCTCGGTTTGCGGCCGGGGTGCGGGGCGGCCTATAGTCCCGCATAAGATCAAGGGTCTGCCGCCGCTCTTGGCGGCAGAGCTTCCGATTTGAAAGATTCGGCTTGCCTGTTTGTATCCGAAGGAATGCCGGGGTGACATTTTCACATGATAATTAACTCTCTTTTGGGGTGACATTTTCAAAAAGTATTGACAGCCAAAAACTATAGTCGCTCCAACCGGTATCCGTAAACAGTTTTTTCATTCGACAGTTACTTCTCATACATTCCCGGATTCGGCTTGTTTTTTGCCGAGCAAAAGCCATTCTCGGTTTGATTTACTGCCAAGAACATGAATATTCTCTAAAATATTGTCATATTTATCCTTAGAAATCATGACGACATCGCGGCCTTCAGATCTCGCGATAATCAACGTCTCACTGTTATCAACGACCTTATCCATAAAGGATTTCAGATTTTTTTGTGCATCTTTTGGATTTGTGGCAAGCATTTCTATCTCCTTTGAAAACTGTATTGGTTATCCGCATCTGCGGGCGGCGCTTATTCGGCGTTCTCCACCATGTACAGCTTCCCGGTCGCGGGATCGCGGTACACCACGCCGAGCTCCTCGTATTGCGTATCGCCGTCAAGCGGCGCGCCTTCTCCCGAAAGGCCCTCTATGGCTGTGACTTCCTCGGCGTTCGCGTTCATTTCCTCGTTTTTCGCGGCTATATCCACATTCCAGTTGACGACGAGCGCGAGCATGAGCCCGACGGCCATGACGAGCATAACGTCCGCGAGGTTCGCCATGCCTTCGATGGGATTCGAGAATTCCCGAGTGAAGCTTTCCCCGCCCGAAAGGCGTCCGCTAAAGCGCCTTTTCATTCTCCGCCTCCAAAACGCATTCCATCGCCATTTCGAGCGACGACATATAACCGGCGTACCATTTCTTGCGAACCGTTGAAATAACGAAGGCGACGGCCGCCGAGATAAGACCCGCTATCGTCGTGTCGAAGGCCGTGAGCAGGGACAGCGACAGCGTATACGTGTCGCCGCGCCCGAGCGCTATGATGCCGGGGCCGAGCGGGATCAATGTTCCGAGCAGTCCGAACATAGGGCCGAGCCGCGCGATCAGATCCGTTATGTACACTATGCTCTCAAAGCGCGAGCGCTCCGCCGCCACGAGACGCACGGCAAGCGATTCGCGCATGGCGGGCGTAAGCGCGGGATGTCGCGTCAGTTCGAGCAGGGCCTGCTTTTGCCGTCGCAGCAGCCCGCTGTTCTCTATTGTTTCGGACGAAGCGCCGCTCTCGCGAAGCGCGTCGGCAAGTTCGGGCAGCTTCACGCTGAGCCGCGAGCGCTCCGTAAAGGCTTCGACGGCGAGGGAGCCGAGCATAAACAGCGCGGCGGCCATAAGCAGCAGCAAAACCGCGACGACGGGCGTTTGCAGCGCGTTTGATATCGCGCGCAGGGTATCTGACAGCATTTAAAGTATCTCCTTATTGTAAGCCGTGAATTTGAGCAGTCCGCCCAAGGCAAAGATTATGAGCGCGAGCGCGGCCGCGAAGAGTACGGCGGGGTTTTTCTCCAAGATCACCGGAAGCTCTGACGCGCCCTCTGCCATTTCCTCGCCGCGCCAATTCTGCACGCCGCCGGCGTCTGATTCGGACGCGGCTTTCGGGGGCCCGAGTACGGATATTTCACGCCCTATCGTCACGCGATCCGGCGTATCGGCCGGCGCGGCTTCTTCGGACGGCGTCGAGACGCCGGTTTCGCTTTCTGTACGGGCCGGGGTTTCTCCGCCGGCATCGGCGCCCGTCGCCGCGCCGCCGGTCGCAGCGCCGTTTATGACTACGGATGCCGAGGCGCCGCCGAAGTTGGCCGTGACGGTAGCTTCGCCCTCACTGTGAACAGTTATTTCGCCGTTTTCGTCAACGGTGGCGACGCTTTCGTCACTGCTGCTCCACTCTATGCGCGCGTTCGCCGATATGACCGGATCTGCGGCAAGAACCCTCGCCTCGCTGCGAAATACGCTGCCGACCTTCAAATCCAAGACGGATCTGTCCACAGTAAGCGTCGGAGCGCCGCCGAGCGTGACCTCTACGGCGTGTATCCATTTCGCGCTGTTCGAAGCCGTGCGCGTATGCGCGTCCGTCTGACCGAATATGAGCCGAAAGCGCGTGTTCGTGTGCAGATTCAAATAATCGGATCCGAACGACGCGCCCGCAAGCGCGCGGTTCCAGTCGTCGGCAAGCGCTATCATCGTGGGTACGCGCGCGGCGTCAAGCACGGCGTATTCGTTGCCCGCCCCCTCGTCGTAGTCGAAGTTGTCGGGCAGGCTGTAGTAGCAATAGCGCGGCGTATCTATGAGGTATGATTTCGTGAGCGAGGTGTAATACGAGCCTTCCTTGTCGTTTGTCCAGAAATTGAAGCTCTGCACGCTTCCGATATCTATGCCCGCGGCGTCCGTGACGTCGGCGAGCGTCACGCCCGCGACGTGATCAATAACGACGGAGGGCATATTGTCTATAAACGTGTAATCGAGATAGCGCACGTCCATGGCCCACAGTTCGTCGAGCGTAAATACGGCTTTTTCGTAATACGGCCCGCCGAAATAACCGACCTTGACCGTCAGCGCGTCGGCGGCGTAGCCGCCGTATTCGTCGTCGTCGAGCGCGAACACGGCCGGACACGTAAGGGTCTGCGCGAGCGCGAACAACAGCAGCGCTATAACCGGGAATCCTCTCTTAATCTTGATTATGCGCTTTATCACACGGCCCATCATACGGCCCATCATACGCCCCGTCACGCGTTCCGCCGCGCGTTTCAATCCAATAAATCCCAATTCATCAGTATCGTGGCGGCTTGCGCCCGCGTGCTTCCGCCCTTGGGCGCGAGCGAACCGTCGCCCATGCCGGCGATAAGACCCGCGCCGTTCGCCCATTCGAATGCGTCCCGCGCCCAAGCTGAAATCTCGCCCGCGTCCGTAAACGCGGAAATATCTCCGGCCGCGCCGCCGGTCTCACCCTTGAACTCCGCGTAACGGTACAGCATCGCCGCAAGCTGTTCCCTTGTAATACCCGCGTCGGGAGCGAAAAGGCCGTCGCCCATGCCTGTCGCCACGCCGTTTTCAAAAGCCCAGGCTACGGCGCCGTAGACCGGAGAGTCTTCGGGTACGTCGGCAAAGCCCGCGCCCGGCGCGCCTTCGGGCGAACCCTCGCGCCTGTACAGGGCGGCGGCGAGCATGCCGCGCGTCATCGGGTCATTCGGCCCGAACGCGCCGTCCGCCTTCGCGTCGAACAGCCCTTCGGACACGGCGTATAAAACGGCGTCAAAATACCAACTTGCGGACGTCACGTCGCCAAAGTTTGGGGCGGGTTCTCCTTCTTCGAATTTCAGCGCCACATCGACCGTTCCGGGCTCGAAACGGCTGTTAACGAGGGAAAACGTGTATTCTCCCGGTTCTCTCACAGGGCAGGACGCGCTCGCGAAATACGAGGCTTTCAGTATTACACGCCCGGCCCGCGTACGGTCTAACCAATTCGACGATATGACGGCGCTTTCACCGCCCGGCGGCGTGACGTAGAGGGATATGCCGTCTTGATAGTCCGCATCGTCGAATTTGAATACGATGCGGTTCCCCGGTGCGCCCGCCTGCGCGGCGACTTCGGGCGCGGTTTTTTTGACTGTCAGCGATACCGACTTGTCGGCGTAGCCGCTCGCGTGGAATATAAAGCTGTACGAGCCGGGCTCGGGCAGAAGCGAACCGTCGAACGCTATGCTTTTTGCGGCGATATCCGACGCGTATTTGCCCGCGTCGACGCGGGTGTATCCGTTCGCGCTCGGCGTCTTGACCGACACGAAGGTCACGGCGCCGGCCCAAGTCCTCCAATCGGACGCGCTGACGCCGTCCGCAGCCTCGAAGGGCAGCGTCTCGCCCGCCATAGTGCTGTAAACAGTCTTGAAGGCGGGGGCAAGTTCCGGATATTTCGCCGTTATAACTCCGGCGTCGGCATAGCCCTCGCGCACCGCCGTCATGTAGAACGTCACGGGATCCGACGCAAGATCGCGGCCGGCCACATTCACTGTCACGGGTTTTTCGTAAGGTATCTGCGGCGCGCCGTCGAATGAATAGAATATCAAGGCCGCGGGATCGGCGCACGAAATGCTTATTGTAAGCGTATTTCCCGATACTGAAACGTTCGCCGACGGTTCCGCGACGACGCCCGCTGCTCTGAACGCCGGGGGTCTCGCCATGTCGAGTTCAAGGTTGTATATCCATTTGAAGTTGTCGAAGGCCGTGCGGTGCGCCGCCATAAGGTCGGCTTCCGTCATAGGAAGCGACAGCCGCAGCGACCAAGCGTCGTCGAGCCTGTTCTTGAGACTGCCCGCCGCCACGCCGCCGTTCTTCGCTATATCGTCCGCAATGCCGATCTCCGTGGACGCGACGAGCGTCGAACTCGTCGTGCGTCCTGAGAAGGATTCTGTGGCCAATACGGGCACGGTACGTTCGCCGCCCGCAAATACCGCGCGCTTTTCCGCGTAATACGGATCGTTTTCCCTGTATTTCGCGTTGTAATCGCTCAGACTCAGTCCGAATTTTGAATCATCCTCGCCCGCGACCTCCCATGCGGTTTTCCAGCCCGAACGTTCGTCAAACAGGCCTTCGAAATAGTATCTTTCCTCGCCGTACAACTCGTCGAACGTCCATGAACGGTTATAGTTGCCGTAGCTGTCCGTCGCCATAAGCCGTATCGTATCCGACCCCGAGAAACCGACGGAGGATGCGCCGCGTACGTTCGTTACGCTTTTCACATAGTTGACAAGCTCCGGCACGGTGATCCCCCGCGCTTCGCAATACTGCGTCGTCGGATAGTTATCCGTGGATGATATGTAATAGTTTTCACCGGTATCGGCGCCATCCGTGAGCCCTGACAGCCGGCCGTGCGAAAGAGCTTTCAGCTCGTCAAGCGTGACTATTTTGAGCAATGTCGCCGCCCCGGCCGAGTCCGCGGCGTAGAAGGATATGTTTTCGCCTTTGGCGGATTCGAGCGTCTTCGCCGACGCGGGCGCTGCGACGAGCGCGGCCGCAAGGGCTGTGACAATCAACGCGAAGATGAATTTTTTAAACATTACAGCCTCCGAAGTTTCATGGCGTTATTACGCAAACGGGTTCAATACCCCTAACTTGCTGCGTTTCCTCTGCACACAGAGACGCAGCCCTGTTCGTCTTGCGGTCATATGCAGTTTATAGCAAAATCGGGCGTCCGTCAATAACAAAAGTCAAGACCTGCGTCACGCCCCGGCAATCTCTTCGAATGTAACCAAAGCAGTATTCCCAAGTTCGACCGCTTTTTTCGCGCAAGCTTTCGTAAATCCGGTTTTGGCAAAAATACAGAATTGCACATTTTCATAATTAAATAAACGACTGCGTTCGACAAGCGTATTCAGAACGCCGGCGTCAATTTTTTCGTTTGTCCATTTGCATTCGCAGAACAAAGCCGAACCGGCGCCGTAAACTGCCGCCATGTCCGTGATCGAAAACTCCTTAAAACAGCTCCTGCTTTCAAAAAAATCAAAAGGCAGTATTTTAGATTGCGCGGTTATCCTGCCATACAGAGGAGCTTTATATGTCAGAACATGATTCTCCATGAAAGACATGGACGATCCGCATAAAATTAAAAACAGCTTGGAATTTTCTTTGTTTTTGTCAATCAGGAACTGAAGCGTTGAAGCAAGGCTCTCTGACGCTTTCGCGACATACGAGTATTCATCCATAACCAATATAAGCCTTTTCGTTTCGGCCAGTTTGAATACGTATTCAAGCGCCGCTTGAAAAGACGGGAAAACGATGTTTTCGAGTGCTTCGTCGACATACAAGAGGATACTTTTGCTGAAATTCTCAAGATTCTGCCGTACGCTGCTTTCAATGCCCGTGAAAAATACAACGTCCTTGTCTTTTATGAACTCGTTGATGAGCGCGGTTTTGCCCACACGCCGCCTACCGTAAATGACGGGAAATTAGAAACAATCCGTGCGATAAAGCTCGTTTAATTTATTTAATTCTCTTTCGCGTCCTATAAACATAATGCTTACCCGCCTTTTAACAACGGGCGCGGCAGGCGATATTGACAGCCTTCCGGCCCAAATGCTAATGTATGATTTACTAAATTATATATTTGTAAATCGCGCGGGTCAATATTACACAGAAAATTTTGTCGGCTGTTGCTGTTCAATGTTACAGTTCAGAGGTATGCCGGGTCTGATACTTTTCCGTCATTCCGAGACCGGATTATTGGACGGATTCAAGTTGACCGGGGAGGAAACATCAGGGCAATCCGGGCGTCATGGATTTGATTTGCGACATGTCAACATGAAAGTATGATTGATACAACATGGACGCTCTGTAAACCCAATACGGATTCGCAGAGGGATGTCCTTCCGGATAATACTCCCATAAATTTCCGTCGAGCAGCCACTCGAACCTCTCGTTTTCGAAATCCCAAATGCGGTAATATCTCCGAGAACCGACGACAGAAACATCCCAGTCGTCGAGTCCTTGCATCGAGACGGGATACAGCACCATATTGACACGTTTTTCTAAACCCGTACCTTCGTTAAAGTGTTCCCGGATATAAGCGTCCACGACATCCTTCGCCGCATTGCCGATCTCCGCCGCCGCTTCCGCATCTGCGTCTTCCGATCCGAGAAATATCTTTATTTCCAATTCTTCATTGTCATAAATGCCAGTATGTCTTTCGTTTGCCGTTAAAGCCGTACGTGCGTTCGGCTGCATATACAATTCAACATCTTCTATGCGACTGTCGCAAGTTTTGAGAGCGGATACCGTGTCCCCGTACTCGACATACGGACGCAGGTACATGGCTCCTATCGTGATTACCGCAAACACGGGCGTTAAAAATATCACGATGCATACCGCAATCGAAATACGTTTTTTTTTGCTCAAAAGTAAGAACCCAAGCGCCACAATCGAAGCCGGGAAAAATGTCAAGACCAACAGGCCGAGTAAAAACATATCAACACCTACGGAAACGAAATAAGCGTATCGGCGGCGGAGAAACCTCTCCGCCGCCGTTGCGTTTCACGGTAAATCCGTTTAAGGCAGGATTTCATAAGCAAAGAAATCCGAATAATAGACATCCGGTGATATTGTAAGTCTAAGCAAATCCGTATTGACAGGGTATCTTTTTCCCCAAGTCGCTATAGCGACAAACGAGCCCGCATAGGCCGGATTACTGCTGTTGTTGATAAAATACTTGGTTATCGTCATCCAATGGTTGTTGGTTGTTTCATTTTCAATAAGCTCATTAACATTGGGATCGTTAACAAAATAATTAAGCATGAACACCGGATTATCTGCGGCAAGCTGTGTCTTCAAAAAACTGTCCAAATCGCTCATGAAACTTCCGGAAGGTTCGGACTTAGTGTAATCGTGCCCCGTAATGTCGGACAACTCGTCAAAAGCATTCTCCATGGTACCGGCGGTCGCGCCGGCACCCCAAATGCTGGGAATCTCACCCAAATCAGCGTAAAAATCCATAAACTTGGTATACTCGGCTTTTGAAAACCAATAGTTGTTCCTGCCTGTTCCGTTATACACAAAAGTTTTGTCAAAATTCGAAGCATTGAAATTCGGATTCGGAAGAGAGTTTACCTCATCTCGCACCACCCATTTCGCCGCGTCCGTATATTGCAGCAAATCCCCGTATGCGGAAATATTTTTGAATACAGAATAGGCGATCAAATCGGAAAACGCAACGGCGCCGCAGGCTGTATTCGCCATATCGTTCCCATCCAATAAATAATTTCTCGGACTGCCGTAACTCCGCCACCACCCTTGATTGCCGCCGTAATACGTATCTGCGGAATTTACACTGACTTTTACGCGGACGTAACTCTGATCGCCGGCCGCGCGCTCCGGCACAAGCGCGTAGGTTTCGGTGGATTGAGCCGAAAACGTCGTGACGGAAGAATCCCCTTGGTACACGCCGATGCCCTCGTACTCTTGGCTCAAATCTTTCAACAGAGCGAGTTTTTGCAGCCTGTTTTCTTCGCTGAACAATACATCGTTTTCGACCGCCGCCATTTCGCTCGCCGTGAGATACCCTGCGTTTCGGGCAATCTCATTTGCGGTCGAAAGTGTTGCGGAATCGTTCGCCGACAAACCTTCGAGCGTAGAATTCATTGCGGACATGCCGGTCAATCCCGGATTCTGCGTATTTACGAAATAATAGAGCGGCGCTTCAAACATGACTTTGTAACCGCTGTTGTTGTAAGTCAAAATGGAATCATAGGAAGATGTATCGGGGTCGATTAAATAAAAGCTCAGATTCGCCGCGCTCGCGCCCACGATAACATGACCGACCCAAATACCGCTTCCGTTTTTGAACGGAACAGTATACGCGATACGAATTCCGTTTTCGTCATAAAGCGGTACTTTCAAGTTGTAAACACTGTAACTTGCGTCAAAGTGCTCTTGTACATAGTATTCCGCGATCGCGTAAATTTCGGCGTCTGTCAAAGGAGAATACACATACTGTATGGTTCCTCCGAGCTCGGCCTGATATATGCTTTTCTCCTGAGCTGTGAAATACGTCGACCCAAAGACGTCCACCCCGCTGAAATCTTTCAGCTTTGAGAGGAATAGGTTGAATTTTCCGATGTTCGTGGTCGGTACGCTGCCGCTGCCAAGCGAATGAAAATAAGCGAACGTATCTTTGAATGCTTGTTCGCCTACAGCTTCATAAATCTTTGCAAGGGTATAAGCCAAAGAATAAGGGCTGTAAACGCCCTGCGACATGGCCGCGTCGTAATTTATATGTCCTTGAATCCTATCTGCATAGCTCTTCATGTAATTTTTGTAAGCGGATCCGGTGAATGTTTGATTTGCATTCGAAACCGACATTGTATCCCCGGTTTTAACCATATAATAATAAATTTTGAATATTGTTAATGCTTCCCCTTCGAATGTCCATTTATATGAATCGAAGTTATGACCCAACTCATGAATCGGGGTTTCCGTCATGGAGGTGTTGTCATGAATCATTTTAAGCACATGCGCTTGTGCTGCGGGATAGCTTGTGTTGTAAACGGACCATAATATCGGATCTCCCGATTGCCCCTCTATATACCAAGGCAAATCTCTTGACGTATCAAGTTGCATTTTGTTGCCGTTATACGGTTTGTCTCCGCCCACTAAGGCGTACTCCACATTATATGCATTGTTTACCTTTGTCAGAAATTGCGTCAATCTTCCGGATCCGAAAAGGTTTGCAAACCATGAATCAAAATGAAACAACATATTGCTGTAAGTGTAGGTTTGTGTGTTTGCGGCGGGCAAAGGCAAAAATACGTTCACATAAGACGCATCGGCCCAAGATCCTGTCAGATGATTGTAATACGCAAAATGCAACCTGTATCGTTCCCCCGGTGTGAGATTGCTTATGGTGTATGTACCGCTGTTTGTGTAATAACCGCTGCCTGTCACGTCTGTCCATTCGCCGGGTAACCAGTGATAGTACGTAAACCTGTTTCCCCAAGTGTTTTCGGACGGATAAACCACATTCACCGTCATGCTTGTCGGATTGGCGGCGGTCACTGTAATCGACGGCGTCTGCGCTCCCGTCGTCTGTACGGTTATTTCGTCGTAGTACCAAGATTGGCTTGCGGTGTCCCACGCGCCCGTGCGGAATGTGTATACGCCTCCCGGGTTTAGCCCTGTAGCCGTATAGCTTCTGTTTGTAGCAGCCGGCTGGCCTTGGCCGAGCAAATACGACCACGTCTGTGTTCCGCTGTTGTACATTCTCAACAGATTGTTCTGATTGCTGCTGTTCACATACCAAATTGTGAATGTTACGGTTGTGTTGGTCTTGCTTGAGTATGTGATGCTTGTGAAGGAGTTGGCGGACATTGTCGAAATGCCGGAGCTTACGAAAGAACCGCCTGTTTCGAAATTGCCGCTGATGGCGCCCGACGTGACTACGGATGGCGCGGGCGCTTCGGCTTCTTCGTACTCGGGAAACTCAGGTTCGGGAATAGGCCCGAAAAGCTCTTCGTACAGGCCATCGCCCGAATCCGAAGCGATAACGGCTTTGTTCGTTATGTTTGCCGTTTGAGTCGCAATTTGAGAATCTTGATATCCCCGCATCTCTTTGCTTGTTACGACGGTCAGAAATCCCTCGTCAATTTCCCCCGCTTCAACATCGAATATCGCTTCGTAGTTTTCCAAAATGTACTAGGGAGACAAATCGCCGAACAGCTCTTCGAACTTTTGAATCAGTTCGCCGTTGTAATAACCGCCCGTAAGCAAGGCTTCATAATTTTGTCGCGCCTCGCTTTTCTGCTCCTGGTCATATTCAGTGAAAATTTGCGGCTGTAAACCGTCGCCTGTATCGCCGACCGAATAATTCGACGCCTGTATCGGTACGACCGTGCTCAGGCAAAGAACCGCTATCACTGTGCCGGATAACAATTTTCTTGACATTTCATCCTCCTCCCGCTTGGAATTTCTTTTTAATTGAGATATTTGGTTAAGATTAAGAACCGTATATGTAAAGGCGCGAAGCCGTATTGTCCGCAGAATCGTGAAAAGAAAGTCCGAATAGGTGACGCAAAAAGTCAAATACTGCGCTTTTAAGCGCGTAGT
>JAISBV010000131.1 GCA_031266025.1 Eubacteriales Family XIII. Incertae Sedis bacterium | reverse complement strand
GCGTCATGGGCGCGTCAGGACTGAATTTACCTGCGCTTGTGCCGTTGAATATACCGTTTTTGACGGCATATTCGACATCCGCGCGGAACCAGTCGGTGGGTTTGACGTCGTTGAACGTGTCGACACTGCTTTTTCCGGAGTCTGCCGTCTGCCCGGTCTGTCCGGTCTGCCCGGGCTTATCCTCAGGCTTTGTCGTCGTTGACGAGTTTGTCGTTGAAGAATTTGTCGTCGCTGTGTTTGTCGTCGAGGGTTTTCCGGCAGGTTTTGTTCCTTGGTTTCCCGCTGCAGGTTTTGTTCCTTGGTTTCCCGCCGCCGGTTTTCCGCCCGCAGGTTTTGTGGCCGGTTTTCCGACCGAGCTTCCCCCCGCAGGTTTTGTAGCCGGTTTTGTTGCGTTGACGCCGCCAACCTTAATCATGGCGGAACTGCGCACTGCTTCATGGGTTATGTCCTTAGGCGCCGTAGCCGTGACCGTAATCGTGTCGCCTGCGCTCAAGGCCGCGCCGCTCACAATTCCGATATAGACCGGCACGGAGAATGTTCTGCCTTGAGGCAAAATATTCGGTGAAGACGTGATTACTGATATGGCAGGGACGGCTACCGCAGAGGCGGTGGCAGTTTTGCTATTTGTCAGATAGAATTTGTTTACTGTAAAGGCGCTTCCTGTAATTTCAAAACGAATATTTTCATCGCGCAAGATTGTCCCGGTGGGTATTGTAATTCGTACACCAAGCGATTTCGGCTCCTTGATGATTGTATGGGTGTCGCTCGCGGAAAACGTCGGCGGGTTTAATTTCATCGTAAAGTTCTTTTTTACAGCTGCAAAAACGGAAGTTCCCATGGACGTCAGCAAAAAAATAAATGCGACGAACAAAGACAACCTCCTTATAAAAGTTGTATTTCTCATTCCTTTTCCCTTTCAAATTTGACTCTTGCGGTGGAAATAAACGTTCAAAGACAAGTTCCCCTATCGTTGCGGCGCCGTTAATGACAGCGCTGCAACACTTGCCATATAGATGTGATTTCCGATCCAATGTCCTTTTATTATACGGGAAATAAAGACGCTTGTCAATGAGTTGTCTGTCTAAAATGTTAAAAAAATGTTGAAATTTCAACAGTTTGAGTCAGATGTTGGACGCGTCGGGCAGTTTAGGCTTATAATTGAAAAAATACCGCAAAATATTACATCTCAAGCCTAATATAATGGCTGCTTAAACTTATACCTTATAGATATCGTAATATATTATGCACCGGGTTTAATTTATGCGCAAAATTCGATATCGCTTCGGCAGGCATTGCGCTGCGCAAAACGCCGAAAATTATAAATGAAAAATCTTCATCTGCAGTATCCGTCCAACATACATCCGTAACCGACAAAAAGGGCGGGGAATTCCCCGCCCTATGTCAATTTTGCAACTATTGCAGCCTCCCGGCTATTTTGACGATTCAATGAAACGACGCAGCATGGCCGCTACCTCGGCGCGAGTTGCGCTGCCTTTGGGATTGAACGCGTTTTCTCCTACGCCGTTAATGATCTTGCCGCTGTACAGGTCTTGTACGGCTTGCTTGGCGTAATCCGCGATATCCGCCCTGTCGGAGAACGCTATGGGATTGCGCGTCGCTTTTATATCGTTCTTTGACAGTTTGGCGTACCGCGCGAGGATTACGGCGAAATCCTGCCGTGAAACATTCCTGTCCGGCGCAAACATATTATCGCCCACGCCGTTCACAATGCCGTTTGCCTTTGCCCATTCGACATAAGCGGTATAGTATTGTCCCGGCGCGACGTCGCTGAAGCCGCTGTCTTTATATGAGCTTTCGCTCACGCCTTTGAGTCTGCCGAGCACCGTTACGATCATACCTCGCGTCATTGGCGTGTTAGGGCCGAATTTGTCGGCGCTTATGCCGTTGAAGAGACCGTTCTTAACAGCGTAGGCGACGTCCTCATAAAACCAGTCTGTGGACTTGATGTCTCTGAACACGTCGACGCCGCTTTTGTCGGGGCCGGGCGTTGGCTTATCAGGCTGCTTTGGTTTGTCGTCCGGATTTTTCGGCGGGTTTGTCGCGCCTCCTCCTCCGCCGCCTCCGCTGCCGCTGCCTATGACCTTGATCACAACGGAATCGCTTACCTTTTCGTTATACGCGTCCGTAGCCGTTATAGTAACCGTTTCGCCGGCACTCAAAGCCGAGCCGCTGACAATGCCTATATAGCCGACGGCATTCCATTTCAAACCGCTTGATGTAGGAACCGTCACCGCCGCAACTGTGGCATTTATAGCGGATTTGCTTAAAGCTTTGTCATCTGTCAGATAAAATTTCTTTACGGTGGCCGCTTGTCCTGTCAGCGTGAGCTTTATTGACTGCGCCGTGGTTGTAGCCGGAGACACGTCAACTTTTAAAATCAGTTCTTTTATACCGACGGCGTCGGTCTGTAGGTTTGCAAAGCTTGGTGTTTTGCTTTTATCAAATTCGACTTTGTCGGATGCCGCAAATACAGAAGAAACCGATCCTGATGCAAACAAGATAATAAACGCGATAAACAGAGACAGATTTCTCATGAAAATTGTTTTTCTCATCCCTTTTCCCTTTCAAATTCAGACTTTAATATAAATGGCAACCTCCGAAAACCCCTACAACACCCTCCGACGGTCTTTTTCCCACCGGCCGTTGTTGGCAGAACCCGCACGATACCAATGGGTATCGACGGAACCTGCCGCCTATCCCGGCGAAAAAAATCCTCGCCGGAGGTCATACACGGGTTTTCGGAAGCTGCCAAATGTTCAACGACAAGTTCCCCTGTCGCCGCGGCGCCGCAAATATTCACGCCGAAGCGCTTGTCGTACAGGTGTGATATCTTTTCCTGTTCCTATTATTATACGGAAAACAAAAGGGATTGTCAATGAATTGTCCGTTCAAATTGCCGAAAAAATGTTGAAATTTCAACAGTTTGAACCAGATGATGGACGCGCCGGACAGTTAAGGCGGATAATTGAAAAAATACCTGAGAAGAGGCGTTTGTTATCACGAAACGGGTTTGGCGTCAGTCGTCGCACAACGCGGCCTGTATGCCTATTGCGCATTCCACGCGCTTTTTTTCTAATTCGCAGCCTATCGCGTAGGGTTTCATAATATCGCCGTTTGCCTGCCACGCGTTGGCGTGACAACCGCCTCCGCAATAGAATTTTGCCCAACATGCTCCGCATGCGGACTTGCGCTGTATGTGAGCGTGGTTGAACATTTTGTAAAACGCGTTTTCAAAATACGTTTCGCGGACGTCGCCCATCAGGAATTCGGGATTTCCGACGAAACGGTGGCAGGGATATATCAAGCCCTCAGGCGATACCGCGACGTATTCCGTGCCGGCGCCGCAGCCCGCGATCCGCTTGAACACGCATGGCCCGCCGCCCGTATCTATATTGAAATGAAAGAAAGAAAAACCGTCGCCTGTCTGCGCGCGGCGTAAGAATAGCGCCGCCAATCGGTCGTATTCCTCAAGTATACGCGGAACGTCGCCCTCACGAAGCGCGAAGTCGCAAGTATCGGGAGCGACGACGGGTTCCACTGAGATGTTATCGAAGCCGAGATCGGCCAAATGCCGCACATCCTCTGAAAAGTCCAAATTGCGGTTTGTGAACGTGCCTCGGACGTAGTAATTGCCGGTTCTGTTTTGAGCGAAGCGCTTGTAATTTTTCAGAATCAAATCATACGTGTCGCCGCCGCCGGCAGTTTTGCGCATAGCGTCGTTAACGGCGGGTCTGCCGTCTATGCTGAGAACTACGTTATCCATGTGCGCGTTGCAGAAATCATCCTTCTCACTGTCGAGCAGCAGACCGTTCGTCGTTATCGTGAAACGTATATGCTTGCCGAGTTTTTTTTCACGCTCTCTGCCATAGGCGACGATTTCTTTGACGACGGGGAAATTGATCAGGGGTTCTCCGCCGAAGAAGTCTATTTCGAGGTTGCGCCTGTTACCCGAATGTTCGAGCAGGAAATCCACAGCTCTCTTGCCCGTATCCGCAGACATAAGCGCCTTGTCTCCCGCGAACGCGCCGCCGTCCGCGAAGCAATAGCGGCATGACATGTTGCAGTCATGCGCGACATGCAGACACATGGCCTTGACGACCGCGCCACGCTCTGCTATAATATCATCCTCGATCTTGGTTTCTTCCGCGAACAGCGAACCTTCATCAATCAGCGCCTTTATTTCCGATAGGGCTCCCTGCAGTTCTTCTTTCGGGAAATCGGCGGCAAGCGCGGCCGCCGCAGTCTCGGAGCAGAGGTGCGCGCCGTCCGTATCATCAAGGAGTGCGAGCGCGCGATAAGCTGCGTCGTCGGTGATATGAACAGCGCCGCTGTTTACGTCCAATACGATATTTAAATTGTTAAATCTGTAACGATGTACCATACAAAACCTCATCCGTCAATTTTATCGACTGTCGGCGTCAATCTTTTTCCATCGCTTCACTGCGTCTCAAGAGCCTGTCGAAAGTTCACGGGCAGACACTATATCGGCGATAGCTATGGATTCGATTTTATCATTGTTGATTACGAAGTCTACCACATGAGTGATGTCGCTTCCGGAATAGTCGGACATAAAAGTCTCGCCAATACTCACCGCATTTTTTAGAGTATTACCGACGTAAGCCAGTATAATATGTCCGTTTGCATCGTACTTCTGTAAATAGTTTTCGCTTCCTTCATAAGCTTTCGCGATATTTGCGGCGGGATCTCCTACAGCGACCCCTGCGCCTGTTTTCAGCTTGGATCCGCTGTCCGGTCCAAGTTGGATTACTGTTACTTTCCCCAAGCTGCAACTGATTTCAGCATAAGCGTTTCCGGTATCCGCAATACTTGAGATGTTTTCCCCATATTCATAACGTATTTGCGGAGACGGTACGCCGCGCCCCCAAGCCAAAACCGGATCGCCTAAATTTTGCTGCATTTCAGTCACATCCATGCCAAGAGTCACAGAGTTGCCTTTGCTGTCCGTAACTGAAATTATTTCCGGCGAAACGGTCGGAAAAATATCCTCGCCGGCGAGCGGAGCACTCCCTCGCAAACGAGTGCTAATCAGGGCTCCGGAGTTTCCGTCTAAAACACCCAATCCGGCAGGACTCCAAATCACGTCCATGTCCATTGCTTCGGAAATGAATCGCAACGGAACCATAGTTCTGCCCGAGACTGACCTTGCGGGAATGTCAAGTCGTATTGTTGAACCGTCAACGGCAGCCGT
>JAISBV010000054.1 GCA_031266025.1 Eubacteriales Family XIII. Incertae Sedis bacterium | reverse complement strand
TTTTGTGTCCCGGCAAGGCGCCGGGTTCCGCGAATACTTGTAGTATTCAAGGGTTCCGGCAACACGGCCGGGGTACAAAAGGGCAAGTCAAATGTATAGGTTATTTTCCGACAGATCCTAAGCTCCTTGAGCGGCATCTGATATTTATCCCTGCAAAGCGGCGAGACGCTTATAGCCCGCCAATCGAGCCTTGGCGTCCGCCTCGGTAGCCGCAAACAGGCTTTCCGCCACATCGGGGAACTCCCCGGCCAAGGCCGCGTACCTCGTTTGTCCCATGATAAATTCCCTGAAATCGCCCGTCGGATCCTTGGAATCAAGCGTGAACGGATTCTCTGAGGTCTTCCTCTTGTCGGGATTGTAACGGAATAACTGCCAATAACCGGCGGCCACCGCGTCTTTTATATTCTCCTGCGACTTGCCCATACCCTTGCGCAAACCGTGGTTAATACACGGAGCATAGCAGATGATGAGCGACGGCCCGTCATAATTCTCGGCCTCGACGACGGCCTTCAGGAATTGGTTCTTGTCAGCGCCCATGCCGACCTGCGCAACGTATACATAGCCGTAGGACATGGCCATCATACCCAAATCCTTTTTTTTGATACGCTTACCGGAAGCCGCAAACTTCGCGACAGCCGCTACAGGCGTAGACTTCGACGCCTGTCCGCCCGTATTTGAATATACCTCGGTATCGAAAACAAGCACATTCACGTTCTCGCCGGAGGCAAGCACATGGTCGAGACCGCCGTATCCTATGTCATAGGCCCAACCGTCGCCGCCAAGCGTCCAGATGGATTTTTTGACAAGGTAATCGCATCGCGCCAATATATCAGCTTTCGCGTTCGCCGCAACCTCATCATTCGGCGACTCACTTATGAGAGCCGATTTGAGCCTGTCGCTCGCCGCACGTGAGAGCGCACTGCTGTCCTTATCCGCCAACCAACCTTCAGCCGCCGCCGCAAGCCCTTGCGAAACACCGGTCTTAAGCATCACGCCGAGACTGTCCGCTATCTTTTCGCGCATCTGCCGCGTAGCAAGAGCCATGCCGTAACCGTACTCCGCGTTATCCTCAAACAGCGAGTTGGCCCACGCGGGCCCTCTGCCGTTCACATCCTTCGTATAGGGCATCGACGGCGCCGAAGCGCCCCATATAGATGAACAGCCTGTGGCGTTGGCTATTATCATCCTGTCGCCGCAGAGTTGGGTGATAAGCTTTATATACGGCGTTTCGCCGCAGCCCGCGCAGGCGCCTGAAAACTCAATGTATGGCTTTGCGAATTGGCTGCCTTTCACCGTTTCCTTACTCATGAGCGTATCTTTGATCGTAACCGCAGTGCTGTATTCCCAGTTTGCCGTCTCTGCGTACTCCTCGCCCAGAGGAACCATTTCGAGGGCTTTCTCCTTGGACGGGCAGATATCGGCGCAGTTGCCGCAGCCAAGGCAATCGAGAGGAGAAACCTGCATACGATACGCGAGATTCTCCAGACCCTTGCCCAAGGCCTTGACGACCTTAAAACCGCCGGGCGCGGCCGACTTTTCAGCTTCGTCGAGCAATACGGGACGTATAGCCGCGTGAGGGCATACGAATGAGCATTGATTGCACTGAATGCAATTTTCGCTTTTCCATCTCGGTACGTTGACGGCGACGCCGCGCTTTTCGTATGCCGCCGTGCCGGACGGAAAGGAACCGTCTTCCCTGCCCGCGAACGCGCTCACAGGCAAAGAATCACCCTCCTGCCTGTTCATCGGAATCAGTACCTCTTCGATAAATTCGGGCAAGTCGCGTTTTGCGCCGCTTTCGTCCGCCGCGTCGGCCCATTCCGCAGGAACCTGTATCTCATTTATATGCTCTATGCCCCGATCCACTGCGGAGAAATTCATGTCAAGAACCTTTTGGCCCTTCTTTTCGTAAGCCTTCACTATGCCGTCCTTCAGGTACGTCACGGCGGCGTCCAAGGGTATCACATTCGTAAGCTTGAAGAACGCGGCTTGCATGATCATGTTGATGCGACCGCCGAGACCGATCTTCTCGGCTATGCTGACGCCGTCCAACGTATAGAATTTGACCTTCTTCCGCGCTATGACGCGCTTTACGTTCGCGGGCAGCTTCGCGGACAGCTCGTCCTCGGACCAAATACAGTTCAGCAGGAACACGCCGCCGTCCTTGATATCTTTTAATATGTCATATTGAGTCAAATACGCCTGATTATGACAAGCTACGTAGTCCGCCCTGTTGATCAGATAGGCGGATTTGATAGGGCTCTTACCGAAGCGCAGATGCGATATGGTCACGCCTCCGGATTTCTTCGAGTCGTAAGCGAAATATCCTTGGGCGTACATATCCGTATTGTCGCCTATTATTTTGATGGCGGTCTTATTGGCGCCCACGGTGCCGTCGGAACCAAGACCCCAGAATTTGCAATTTATAGTCCCCTCGGGTTCACTCGAAAGCTGCGGATCGTATTTCAATGAACTGTTCGTCACATCGTCGTCTATGCCGACCGTGAAATTATTACGCGGCGCGGCGCTTTCGAGATTTTCATACACGGCGACGATCATGCCGGGCGTCGTGTCCTTGGAACCGAGACCGTAGCGGCCTCCGTATATGGCGGGCGCGTTCTCTTCGCCGTAAAACAGCGTCTTCAAATCCTGATAGAGCGGGTCGCCCAAAGCGCCGGGCTCCTTTGTCCTGTCGAGAGCGCAAAGTCTCTTGACAGTCTTTGGCAGAACGGAAAACAGGTATTCGCCCACGAAAGGTCTGTAGAGTCTGACCTTGATGAGACCGACTTTTTTGCCTTCGGCCAAGAGCGGGGACAGCGTTTCTTCGATTGTTTCGCAGACCGAACCCATAGCGACGACGACGTGTTCGGCATCGGGCGCTCCCACATAGTCGAAAGGCTTATAAGAACGCCCTGACAGGCGCCCGACTTTGTCCATGTATTCCGTAACGATAGCGGGCAATCTGTCGTAGAACGGATTCGCGGCTTCCCTTGCCTGGAAGAATATATCCGGGTTCTGAGCCGTACCGCGGATCACCGGATGTTCGGGATTCAGCGCGCGGTCACGGAAATCCCGAACCGCGTCGCCGTCGACAAGCGCGGCGATCTCGTCGTAGTCAAGCGTTTCTATCTTCTGCACCTCATGAGACGTTCTAAAACCGTCAAAGAAATGCAAGAACGGAACTCGTGACTTTATAGCCGAGAGATGCGCGACGCCGCCGAGATCCATTACCTCTTGAACCGAGCCCGACGCAAGCAGCGCGAAGCCCGTCTGGCGCACGGCCATAACGTCCGAGTGGTCTCCGAATATGCAGAGAGCGTGCGCGGCCAATGTGCGCGCGCTTACGTGAAAAACGCCGGGCAAGAGTTCGCCCGCTATTTTGTACATATTCGGGATCATGAGCAAAAGACCCTGCGAAGCCGTAAATGTCGTCGTCAACGCGCCGGCCGCAAGCGAACCGTGAACCGCGCCCGCGGCGCCCGCTTCGGATTGCAGTTCAGCGACCTTAACGGTCTGCCCGAATATATTTTTCCTGCCGTAAGACGCCCATTCGTCGACCACTTCCGCCATAGTGGACGACGGCGTTATCGGATAGATCGCGGCGACATCCGTAAACGCGTAAGATATATACGCCGCAGCGGTATTGCCATCCATCGTTTTCATTTTTGCCATTAAAAAAGTACCTCCTCATAGTGCTATCGTGTATAAAAGGACAAACGTCCGCATATATCCTGTGATATCTGATCAAGCGGCAGCTGCTTGACCACGGCGCCATTCTTAAAGGCGACCATTGGCATGCCGTAAACCACGCAGCTCGTCTCATCCTGACCTATGGTATACGCGCCCTTTTCCCGCATCTTGAGTAAACCTTTCGCGCCGTCGGCGCCCATGCCCGTCAATATGACGCCTATCGCATTACTCCCCGCCGCGTCGGCCACGGAGTCGAACAGAAAGTCCACTGACGGCTTGTGCCCGCTGACCTTTTCCATTTCCACCAATTTGACCGAATAGCCGCTCGGGTTCTTTACGAGTTTCATTTGGTATTCTCCGCCCGGCGCCAAAAGCACGAGTCCCTGCCTGAGCGCGTCATTATCCGCCGCCTCCCTGACCTCGAAAGCGCAAGACTTGTTCAAACGCTCGGCATACAGCTTTGTAAAGCCGCCGGGCATATGCTGTACGATAACCGTTCCCGGAATATCTGCGGGAAGCTTCGTCAATACGTTGAATATCGCCTCCGTTCCTCCTGTAGACGCCCCTATCGCAATCACGCGGTTATTGTCGGGCAGTCTCGTGAGCCGCTGAGAAGGCAAGGCGCCGGGCGCGGACGCCGGCCGCAAAACGGAACGCGGCGCGGGCCGTGACTTAGGAACGGGTTTGAATTTTGCCGACACGTCTATACCCGCGGCAATCTTTATCTTTGATATCATATCCGCCGCGTACGCCTCCATTGCGGCGGCGCCCGCAGCCGGCTTCGCTACGAAATCGACGGCGCCCGCAGCCATCGCGTCAAAGACGGAGACGACCAGAGAACTGCTCACTATGACGGGCAAAGGATACTGCGGCAGCAGTCTGCGCAGAAACTCAATACCGTTCATCTTGGGCATCTCAACGTCAAGCGTCATAACATCGGGCGTCATCGATATAATTTTGTCGCGCGCTTCGAAAGGATCCGCCGCCGTACCGACGACCACAATATACGGATCTTTGCGCAGCTCGCGCGCAAGAGACTCACGGAACATTATGGAATCGTCAACTATTAAGACCCTGATATTTGACATCATAAGCTTACACCGTATTGTAGCTACTCAAACGCCACGCCATTTTTGCCCGGCTTGGAACCTGATTGCGATTATTGGCTTCCTCATGTAGCTTCAAGTACATTCCGGGAGCCAAAATCGCCTTCAGAACCCAATCCGAATAAAACTATCGCGGCGTTTGAGTAGATTTGATTGAACCTTTGAACAATTATAACACCGTTATGTAGCTACTCAACCGACCGCCCTTTTTCCTTATCTCGGCCATAAGACTGTTATTCCGCCTCATCCGGCATATTCATATTGGCGAATTCATCGCCAAGCAACAGCTTTTGGCAATCCAGAAGCAGCTGAACATTCCCGCCGATCTTACCAATGCCCATTATATACCTGTTCTCAAAGCCCATGCGGTTTGCGGGGGGCGCCGCTATGTCGTCGTCCTCTATCGTCAGCACCTCGTCCACATTATCCACGATCAGACCCACCGATATATCACTGATCTCTATTACAATCACGCATGTTCTGTCGTTATACTCCGCCGGCGACTTGCCGAATTTCAAGCGCACGTCTATAACCGGAATGATCTTCCCCCTTAAGTTTATGATGCCCTTTATATAATCGGGCACATTGGGAACTATGGTTATGGACTGAATGCCTATAATCTCAACAATATACTCTATCGGAAGTCCGTATACGTCGTCCACCAATGTAAACGTGAGGAAACGCCCTTGCAGTGTATCCTCTTCGCGCAGCTCATCCCTGATTTCCTCAAAATTTTCCGCCATTTTTGCCTCCATTAGTCTTTTGTGCAACTGCTCAGCAAACATTTAAGCAGTTATATCTTTACAACTCATGCGTCGATTTGCCTATCGACTGAACCTTCATAATCCCTGTAGCCAAGTCGAAGAATACTGTTCTGCCGTAATCTCTGCCCGTATCCTCGGCAATGATGGGAATGCGCAGAGCGGCGAGCGCGGTCTTTACGGCCTTGACATTGCGTTCGCCTATGTTGCCCATGGCGCCCATAGCCTGCGTCGCGAACATCTGCGCTCCGCCCGCTATCTTCGCCGTAAGTCTCAGTGCCCCCATATTTTTGAGGTCGCGCGCGATATCTGTGATAGCGGTGTCGGCGAACTTCATCCTGTTGGTCTCACCCCTTGGCGCCATACTGCTCTCCGGCAGCATGATGTGCGAAAGCCCGCCTATCTTTTTGGCGCTGTCATAAAGGCAGATACCTACACAGGAGCCCAACGCGTACGTCACCACAATATCGGGCGCGCGCGAAACGGCGTAATCCGAAATTCCTACCTTTTTTAGTTCGCTCATCCTTCAATTCCTAATCTTCCCATGATTCGCTGCAACGTGTCCACTTCCGCAAACATGATGATGTTGCTGTTCAACTGCTGCTCGTCCGTAAAAAAACTTTCCTCTATGAACATGACTTTGTCCCCAACGGCGCCGAACTCAATAATAGGAACGGAAAGAATGGCTCCTGCCATATCTATCGCAATATAAGGCACAGACAGATCTATTTGAAGTCCCGTGAGAAGGGCTATGGAATTTATATAGGCGGAACCCAGTATATTACCTATCTCCTTTATAGCGGAGAGCTTCATCTCACTCAAGCCGTCCTCTATGGGCGCGTCGTCCTGTACCAGAATACTCGTAATGTTCTGCGCATCGTCCATACCGAGCAGAAACATGATCATGCCCGACGCTTCGCCGGAAAAATTCAGCAGCACGCCGACCGTCATGCTCTCCGCGCCGCCCATTGCGTTCAACGCCGTGTCAAAATCCGATATCCGTACGGTAGGAAGGTTGATGCCTACCTCGGCGTTCAAGATCATTCCAAGCGATGTAGCCGCATTACCCGCGCCTATATTGCCTATCTCCTTTAAAACGTCTATGTGGGTATCACTAAGTTCTTCGTAATTGCTGATCACTTGAAGCCCTCCCGTCATTCATTCAAATCATCTATAATCTCGTGTCGCGGCGAACCTTTTACACGCAAGCAAGCCCTTGTCAGCGCCGCCATAACATCAAGCTCGTTTTGCCGTTTGTAGACCTCAAGCTGCGTATACTGCTTGCCTTCGTCGGTCGTAACGTACTTGGTAGGCAGCGAGTTAAGAGCCAAGGCCAGTACATTGCCTGTGCATACGGGGCAGGTACAGACATCCATGCGCTCCATTACCGACGGCAGTAATTCCTTTGTAAGCACTTCGGAAAGATTGATCAAACTTCTGCTTTTGTTAAGCAAAGAATTCTCGATCTGCATCTTTTTTGCGCGCCTGAGTTCATCCTGCTTCAGCATGTCATTATCGGATTCCCGCAATGCCTTTACTTCATCGAACACCAACATACCGAAGGATGGCGCCGAGCCGGTATTCTTATTGACCGTCTCGGCGGGCGGCGCCGAACCGACTTTCTCATCAAGTATCTCGACCGGGGCCGCCGGTTTGACATTCATATTGAGCATCTCATAAGGCGTGCCGTCCGGTATCGACTCCAAAGCGTCTCCGTATTCCGGAGCGTCGGACGACGAGTCCTCGCTGTATTCGGGCGGGCGCGAATCATCCGCGTCCGTATCACGGGCGCTGACTGAAACGGATTGACCTCTCGGCTGTCTCAGCCTGTTCGGTTCCTTGACCTCAACCTCAGGCTCTATTTCAATCTTCAGCTTGGTCTTGTAACTCGGCGGACTGCCCTCTGCGGGACGAACCTCGGTCTCGATAGCCCCGATCTCGGCGACGCCGCTTTCGGACACGCCGCCCACAACCGTGCCGTCTTTCGTAATTAGCTTCATAACATGTTCTGTTTTGTTATCTCTTCTTGCCATGCAGCTTCATCCCCTTCTCCGCGATCAGCTCATTAACAAATACAAGATAGTCTTTTGCGGCGTTGCACCTTGGCGCGTATTTGAACAGACTTCCTCCCTCGTGCGCGGGGAACTCGGCCACGGCGACAGAAGCACGAATCTTTGCCTTAAAAACCTTCGTATGGAGTTCCTTCGCTATGACGCCGGCCATTTCCTCGACGTCGCGCGTAAGTATCCTTCTCTTATCGTATTTGTTAAGCAATATACCGAGAACTTCTATCCTCGGATTGTAGATGCTTTTCACTAACTCAACCGTTTCCCGAAGCTGAGAAATGCCCATAAGGCTCAATATCTCGGGTATCATCAATATAATAAGCGCATCGGTCGCGGTATAAGCGTTCACAGTAAGGATATTCAAAGCCGGCGGCGTATCTATTATAATGTAATCATATTTGTCCTTTACGGGCGCCAAGCCCCTTTTAAGCAATGTTTCCCTGCCTATCATCGAAAATTCGAGTTCGGCTCCGGAAAGCAGTATATTCGAAGGTATTATATCTATATCGTTCTTGGTCTGAATGATGTCGACTGCGGGTTTGACGCCTTTCATTAAGTCGTAGATCGTGGGACTCGTTTCTGTGTCGGCGCCCAGACAGAAGCCGAAGTTGCCCTGGGGGTCAAGATCAATTCCGAGCGTTTTAAAGCCCTTCATGGAAAGACCCGTAATCAGTGCGCTCGCCGTAGTCGTCTTGCCGACGCCTCCTTTTTGATTTGTGATCACGATCGTTTTGCCCATAATGTTATCCTTTTTGCAAGGCTCTGAAAAAAGCCGCCCTACTCCGCTTCCTTCCTCCTTTGATGTTCCGACAACTGAACCTTAAACACGTATTCCGTAATCAGGCGCTCCTGTTCGGCCGTGATACTCAATATGCAGCCTCCATAGCGAAACTTGAAGCCTACTTTTGATATTTCAACGCCGTCAACCATATGCGCCTCTATCTTCTCCTTGCGGAGAATCTGAAATTCCAACTCAAAATCTTTCTTCAAATAGCTCATGTCAAGTATAAGCTTCTGCCTTCTGAAAAACGGATGATTGCAAAAAAAACCTATACCTCCCATAGACAGGTCACGCACGCGAATAGGCACATTGACGCGCATATGGCGGCGCTCCTTCATGGAAAACATGAGAACAGCAGACGCGTCGAAGGACGTCCTTACCTTCAAACTGCGTCTTCTCTCCTTTTTGTCGCTCACAACCGACAGTATTTCGACATTGATCTGCGTCGACAATGAAAGCGTAATCTCACCGAAAAAAAACTGTATGCCGTCCTCGTAATAGATAATGATATCCACCGGCGTTTGATGCGGGATATTCATGAAATCGACGCCGCGCATAATCAGACGATCCGGTTCGATCGTCACATTATCCGCAGAAGCGTGCAGACCCTCATCAAGCTTTGAAATATCAACCTTTACAATTCGTTTTGTAATTGCCATATCTACCCCTTTTCCGGCAAATCTTGCGCCTTTCGCACGTAAGTACTCAATATCGGCTCAGCGAAGCACCGAGCAAAAGCGGAGAATCGGCGCCGAGGATCAAGCCAAGCCGACTGTCCAGTCGCCCTTGTCCAAGCAGAGTTTGCAATGTTCAAGGTTCGAATGATCCCTCTGCAGCATAAGGCTGCCGGCAAAAATATCCACGCCCGAATACAGTATCCGTCGGCATACGATGCTGCCGGGGCAATCCGAAACGCCCTCGCCCTTCACGCGCAGAATCTCGTCGTCCAACAAGTGGAGTTTTTCCCTGAGAATAGGCGCCTGACCCATGAGCTGCTTATGCAGCAGACCGACCTCGGGCTTATCCGTTTGCCCCATGAGGTGCCTTAGCTTTGAGACATTCTCCGCGTTCGCTTTAAGCTCGACGTTCAACGCTTCGCGCTCCTCCGTAAGCCGCGCCAACTTTTCTTCGTCGATCGGAGGTCTCATTAGCTCTACGCGCGTCTTTATGCCGCGCTCGTTCCCCATATAGTTCGCGGACAACTGCCCGAAAACTGCGGTTCTGCCGCCCACGAGCACCGACTTGGAACCTGACAGCGTGATATTGCCCCTACACTCTACACTGCTGTCTATTATATAATCCGCGAAAATATCGCCTTCGGCTTTGATCGTGCCGTTTTCTATATAGCGCGCGCGCATATATCCGCCCACCGTTATGGTTTTCTGCCTACTTCCGTTGACACCGTCCGCGACGATCAAGTTCCCTTTTACGCTGACGTCCGCACTGCCGATCTTGCCTTTTACCGTCAGGTTACCGCCGCATTCGACAATAAAACCCTCATTTATGGAACCCTTCACAATGACGTCGCCTCCGAAGCGTATATTGCCGGTCGAAAGGTCGACGTCTCCGGGTATGTTCAGCAATTCCGAAATACTTATGGTCGTTCCGTTAAAATTCACAACGCCGTCCGCATCGGCAAGCAGCGTCTTACCGTCTTCCGACCATACGGTATTCGCGCCGCGGGGATCGGGAGCGGCTCTGCCGGGCCGGGCCGGGATAGCGCCTCCGTATACGTTTGTGCCGTCTGTTCCCTGTGTCGGCGGCGTAATTTCACACAGCGCCTGTCCTTTCTCGGCTATCTGAAATACATCCACATTTTTGTAATCCACAAGTTTCGCGTCGTCGCCGCCGTAATCCGGCTTGAACTCATCCGATTTTTTTACATGAAATACAGCGGCGCCGTTCTCTCCGTCTACCGGCGGCATGCCTGTCGCTATCGGTATAGACGTATCAAGCAAAGGCCCCGCCGACAAGGCCCGTAATGTGGCCGAGTCCAAACCGAAAGAAATTCGCGCCCCGTCGACCGCGCGCTGCAAGTCTTCCTTGGTCAGCGGTTCCGGATTGCCGTCGGGCGCTTGCCCGATGATGACGGTCGCTTCCGTGCCGTCGCCGTTGACATTGATCTTGACAGTATATTTGCCCATCGCGAGTCTCCTCGTTACCGTTACGCGTCAAATCGCGCCGTTTTGGCGTCTATCTCATCTGATTAGCAACATCGTCCATTTCATCTATTGTCGTAAGAACCCGAGTATTTAAGCTGAACGCTCGCTGCGACTCTATCATTCTGACCACTTCGGCGGCGGTGGAAACCCCGGAGCGCTCCAGATAACCGGCCTTGACTTCCGGCAGTTCCACAACCTCCGCTTCGCCCGAAACTTCGGTTTCGGCCAATCTGTTCGCACCCATCAGCGACAGTCCGTGTCTGTTGGGAAAACGAAAAACGCCTATCATGTCCGGCGTGACCTCCGCGTCGCCTTCAAGCTCTATCTGTGCGCCGGAATCATCAAGAACGTAATAGCCGTTCGCGTCTACCAGATATTTCATGTCGCCGTCTACGGAATAGTTGAACTGTCCGTCCCTTGTATAGAATATTTCGCCGTCCTCACCGCCTGTCACAGCGAAAAAACCGTCGCCTATTATGGCCATGTCCGTCGGCACATCCGTCGTCGCGAGCCCTCCCTGGGCAAAATTGACAGCCGTGTGCTCCACACGCGAACCGTGCCCCGTATCTATCATGACGCCGCCGCCGCCGTGAACCTTGGCGTAAAGCAGCGTTGAAAAGGCAGCCTGCTGCGGTTTGTAGCCCATCGTACTGATATTCGCGAAGTTGTTCGCGATCATATTCATATTCTGCTGCTGTCCGAGCACGCCGGAGCGCGCCGCGTAAAAACCTCTTATCATACCGTCTCCTTTACTCCGACGCGCCGGTCAATGCAAACCGAGCCGCCGACAAAAGTCCGCCGCTCTAACTGACGCGTCCTATCTGCGTTACAAGCGCTTCATTCAACTGATCGTACATCTTCACTACCTGCGTACAGGCATTGTATTGATTTTGCCCCGCCATAACGCGGCTCATCTCCATAGCCATGTTTACGTTGGATTTCTCTATCGCGTACTGCGCTACCCTGTATGAACCCGCCGGCGCGACGTCGGGCATCTGCTCGCTGCGGTAGAAACCTTGGCCCGCGTTTTCGAGCGCGCTCTCATCCTCTGCGACGTATACGCCAAGGCGCGCGACCTCTTCCGCAGACTCTTCGCCCTCGGTATCAACATAACGTATGCCGCCGCTTTCATCCACCGTGATGTTGCTGCTGTCGAGCGTTATAGGCGAACCGCCGTCGTCGAGCACAAGGCCTACGCCGGGCAAAACGAGATTCATATCCGAATCGACGCTGAACTGCCCGTTGCGCGTCAGTATCTCACCCTTGCTCTCGGAATCAATCATGAAAAACCCGTTTCCGACGAGGGCGACATCCAAATCACGTCCCGTGTTTTCTATGTTGCCTTGCGTGAAGTCAGTGTATTCATCTATGTTCGTCGTAAAAAACGTGGCGGGCCCGATGCTGCGCCGAGGAAAGATCGGCCCGTCCCCTATGCGCGCCACCAGATGCTCGGCGAATGAAGAGCCTACCACGCCCTCCGCCTTATAACCCGTGGTCGTCACATTCGCGATATTATTGGAGATCACGTTGAAATTTCGCTGCTGCGCCAGTACGCCCGAGGCAGCTTCATAAAATCCCCTTACCATAGTCGATATCCTTTCCGCCGGAAATCCGGCACCCGTACGCTCCGGCAATCGTTCCGCAACCTTGCGTCAACTGTTCTCGTACATATCTATCCTATGCCGCAGCTTCATGATTGCCGACGAATGTATCTGCGAAACCCTTGATTCCGTTATATTCATTACGCCGGCGATCTCGCGCAGCTTCAGATTCTCATAATAGTAAAGCGAAACAACCAACCGTTCCCTCTCGCCGAGCTCACCTACAGCCGCCGTAAGCTGCTGCTTCAATTCTTCCTTCAGCATCTCCGCTTCGGGCGCTTCGAGTTCCTTCTGCTCCGTAAGAAGAGGGAAAGCCGTCATCATCTTTTCGTTTATGGCCTCCTCATACGAAAGTATCATGGCGTTCTGACGTTTTTGAAGTATCTTTTCAAGCTGCTCCGTATCGACGCCCATCCTTTCGGCGATCTCTTCCTTGCTCGGTTCGCGTCCGTACTCGGCGTAAAGCGCGTTATACGCCGAGTTGAGCTCCTTGACAAGGCTGCGCTGATTCCTCGGTATCCAGTCCTGCTTGCGCATGAAGTCTATGACCGCGCCCTTGATTTTGAGCGACGCGAACGTCTCGAATTTATAACCCATACCCGGATCAAACTTTTCGACGGCGTCAATGAGCGCGATCATCCCCTGATTAATCATGTCGTCAAGCTGTCCGTAATTGTTATAACTGCCCTTGAAGCGAAAAACGATACGCTTGACAAGCTCAATATACGCGAGCACGATGTCATTTCTCGCATCCGTATCGCCGCTTTCCCTGTATGCTTTCCACTGAGCCGTGTATTTGTCGTCGTTTTCCGGACGGACTGCATCCATATCGCTCCCGCTTTCACCGATGATCAATTGCCCTGTATGAGTCCTATGGCCTGTATCTGTATGTCGGAATCTATCTCATTGAACGATAATACCGTCAAATTGGGTAAAAATTGATCAATAAGCCGTTTGAAGTATATGCGCACTATCGGTGAAGTCAGTATGACGGGTTGATGGACGATTTCCTTCACCTTGTTGATTTGCGCGTTCACATCCTCAACGATCCGCTGAACCGTCTGCGGTTCCATAGCGAGATACGTGCCGTGATCGCTTTGCTTTGCCGAATTCAGTATGTTGTTTTCTATACTTTGGTCAAGCGTCAGCACCTTGATGCCGCCGCCGTCCGTGTACTTCCTCGTAATGGTTCTCTTGAGTCTCTGTCTCACGTATTCCGTCAGCATATCCGTGTCCTTGATCGTATTTCCGTGATCCCCTATGCTTTCAAGTATGCTCTCCATGTCGCGAATCGGAATACCCTCTCGCAGCAAATTCATCAATATCTTCTGCAAATCCGATATACTGACGACAGTCGGTATAACATCGTCCACAATAGCCTGATTGTGCTTCTTCACATTTTCGAGCAGCACGTTTATATCCTGTCTGCTTATAAGCTCGTGTATGTGACGCTTGATCACCTCGGACATATGCGTCACTATGACGGAAAGCGCGTCTATAACCGTATATCCGTAGACTTCGGCCATCTCCCGCTCGCTCTCGTTGATCCATTTGCCCGGAATTTCGTACGCCGGCTCGATTGTGTCTATGCCCTCTATCTCTCCGGCCGCGTTACCCGGATCCAAAGCCAGATAGTAGTCCACCAACACCTCGCCGCGCGCGACCTCCTCGCCCTTGATCTTCACAAGATACTGGTTGGGATTGATAAGGCCGTTGTCACGCAGTCTCACGGTCGGCACCACAACTCCCATATCGAGCGCGAACTGCTTGCGGAATATGACGATACGGTCTATGAAGCTGCCGCCGCTCGCCTCGTCTACAAGGGGCAGCAACGAATACCCGAATTCCATCTCAATGGGCTCGACGCCGAGCAGGTTGTATACGTTGTCTATATTCCTGTAGTAATCGGCTTCCGTGCCTTCCTCTTCTATCAGACCCTGCATCTCGGAACGCTCTTCCGCAATCTCGCCCTTCTTTTTGTTGCGAATGAGCACAATGCCGAGTATAAGCAGCAAAAGCCCCATCGCGGTTATCTGTATGCGAGGAGCGCCGGGTATGAAATCCATGCACAGTATCGTGATCCCGGCGAGCACGAGCGTTCGCGGCTGTGATATGAACTGGCGCTTGACGTCCTCGTTCAGGTTGCCCTCCGAAGCGGAGCGCGTGACTATCATACCCGTGGCCGTCGATATCATGAGCGCGGGGAGTTGGCTGACGAGACCGTCCCCGACGGTTGCTATCGAATATACGTTCAAAACCTCCGTAAACGTCATGCTGCTCTGCACCATGCCTATGACAGAGCCCGCGACAAGGTTGACAAAGGCTATGATTATGGCGGCTATGGCGTCGCCCTTGACGAGCTTCGTGGCGCCGTCCATAGCCCCGAAGAATTCGGCCTCGCGCTGTATCTTTTCGCGTCGCAGCTTCGCCTCATCCTCCGAGATCAGCCCTGAGTTCATGTCCGCGTCTATGGCCATCTGCTTGCCGGGCATCGCGTCCAAGGTGAAGCGCGCGGAAACCTCGGCTATGCGCTCGGCGCCTTTCGTTATAACGATGAACTGCACGACGATAATTATCAGAAACACGATGAATCCGACTATTGGGTTGCCGCGCAGAACGAATGTGCCGAACGTCTCTATGACCTTGCCGGCCTGTCCCTGTTCCGACAGTATGAGTCTCGTAGACGAAATGTTCAGAGCGAGACGCAGTATTGTCGTAATCAAAAGCAGCGACGGAAATATCGAAAAATCGAGCGGCCCCCTGATGTACATGGTCATGACAAGCACCAAGAGCGAAACTGTAATGCTGACGATGAACATAAAATCAAGAACAAAGGTGGGCAGCGGGATAATGATCAGCGCAATGATCCCTATTACGAAAAACACTATTACGTTGTTTAAAATATTCTTCATCTTTCTCCCGTTGCGCGCCTATCCCCGTTTGCGCCTTATGCAAACGGTTGGAAGGCGCCATTCGAGAACTCCCCGGCTTCAGCCGGTTGGAGTTTACCGTCATTCCGGGACAAGCCCGGAATGACCGTACTGACGATTGACCAACCTTAATACCTTTGTCGGCGTTTACCCTTGAGCGGTTACCGTCACCGGCTGCGCCCCAATGATCTCTCTCTTCTGCTGTTCATACACCCAAGCCATGACCTCCGCCACGGCGTTGTACAGCTCGGCAGGTATATATCCGCCCACCTCGACCGCCCCATAAAGACTTCGCGCCAAGGACGGATTTTCCGTCATCAAAACCTCGTGCTCCTCCGCTATGGAGATAATGCGCAGAGCCACGTAATCCTGACCCTTTGCGAGCACGACGGGCGCGGGATCCTTGTCTATATCGTATCTGAGCGCCACGGCAAAATGGGTAGGATTCCTCACTACCACATCCGCCTGCGGTATCTGCTGCATCATGCGGCTCATGCTGATCTCACGCTGCTTTTCGCGCCGCTTGCCCTTGATCATAGGGTCGCCTTCCGTCTGTTTATACTCGTCCTTGACCTCCTGCTTGGACATGCGCAGCTTCTTCTCGTAGTCGTATCGCTGATAGAAGTAGTCGAGTATCGCGACGGCAGTGAAGATAAGGCATACGATGTAAACCATATCCATGATCTCGTCGCGCATGAACAAAAGCCCGGCGTCAAGCGCGGTATTCAACAGATCCGGCGCTACGGACAGCAGGGTCATTATCGTTCCGTATACCAACCAAAACACCACGGCGATCTTCACGATGCTCTTCAAAAGCTCTACAACGGAATTGAGCGAAAAGAACACGCGCTTGATGCCCGATATCGGGTTCATGCGGCTGAATTTCGGCTTGAGCAAGTCCCACGACAACAGAAACTTCGTCTGCAGCGCGTTCGCTAAAACAGCCACCAAAAACATCACCGCAAGCACGGGCGCAGCAGCAGCGGCCGCAGACACTGTCATACGTCTCGCTATAGCGCCGGACTGCACTATGGTCAGACCATCCGCAGAACCGGCGTAATCCATAATGTAAAGGTACAATTCCTTGACTTGACTGTATATATGACCGCTCATCAAGGCTATAATCATAAACCCGAGGAGCAGGGAAACGACGCTCACCACATCGCGGCTTTTGAACACATTTCCTTTCTTGCGCTCATCATTCCGCTTCTTGCTTGTGGCTTTTTCCGTTTTGTTGGTATCCGCCATGCCTTAAACCGCCAAATGCGTCAATACATCCTCGAGCTGTTCCATCATGAGACCGTTCAGCTGCGTCATAAATCTGACGAGCGTCGGAATGATGGTAACGAGCACGACCAAGCCGCAAACGACTTTCATCTGTATATTGACGACGAATACATTGATATTCGGCACAACTTTCATCATTATACCCACCGCGACCTCGACTACCATGATCGTCACGATCCACGGCAGCGACAGCTGCACCGCGTAGATCAATATATACGCGAACAACTCCGCCACATAGACGCCTATATTCCCTTCCAAGGCCTCAAGCCCAAGAGGCGCGACCCTGTATGAGTGCATGGCGATCGCTAAAAGGTTCATGTGGCTGTTCGTCACGAAAAACAGCAAGGTGTAAAATATTGTCATCAGATTGCCTGTAATGGTGATCTGTGAATTGCTCGTAGGATCGAAGGCGGTGGCCATCGCGAGACCCATCTGAAAGTCTATGATCTGACCGCCTATGTGGAAAACGCCGAAAAACAGCGTCATCACGAAACCGAGCGTAAAGCCCACGATGAATTCCTTGACCATGGAAAACATCATATCTATGCCCGAATAATTCGTAACATCGGCGCTTACAAGATCCTGCGCCGCAAACATCGCGACGCCGAGCGCCAAGCCAATCTTCGCTATCGTCGGCAGCGTCTGTCTGCCGAAGACGGGATTCATGAAAATCACACCGAACATCCTGCATGCCGAAAACAGGAGAATGAGCAGATAATTCCAATCCGGCATACGCGTCAACCCGTCATTTCAACCATAACTTGAAACATGCGCAACGTAAAATCCGAGAGCTGCTGCAACATATAATTACCGAATATAATCAGCATCAGAGCCATAACGACAATCTTGGGCACAAAAGTCAGCGTCTGCTCGTTGATAGACGTAGCGGCCTGAAATATCGCTATTATAAGACCTACGCCTATGCTTACAAGCAGTATCGGCCCGCCCGTCGCGAAACCCGTTATAACGGCGTCGCGCATTACCTCTTGGAGCTGAATTATCGTCATACCGAAATCCTCGGCGCCTGTCTCTCACATCATGGTCAATTGAATGACGTCACAAGGGTTCGCACCAAAAGCCCCCAACCGTCCACGACCACAAAGAGCAAAATCTTGAACGGCATCGATATCATCACAGGCGGCAGCATGATCATACCCATAGACATGAGCGTACTCGCAACTATGGTATCTATAACTAAAAATGGGATAAAAAGCAAAAATCCCATCAGGAATGCCCTTTTAAGCTCGCTGATCATAAAAGAAGGAACCACTATGCTCAGCGGCAACTGTAAGCCCGAAAGCCCTTCAACAGCGGGGTCGTTTGAAAGTTCTCTGAAAAATTCCAATTCGTCGACGCCCGTCTGCGCAAGCATGAATTCTTTGATCGGCGCGGATGCCCTATCGAGAAAAACCGATGTTTCGATCTGTCTCTCGTTGTAAGGTTGCAGCGCCGTCTCGTTAATCTCGGAAAGAACGGGCGACATTATAAAAAACGTTATAAAGAGCGCCAAACCTATCAATACCTGCGTCGGCGGGGTCTGCTGAAGCCCCATCGCGTGACGCAGAAAACCCAAGACGATAATGATGCGCGTAAAACAGGTCATCATCAAAAGCATGAACGGAGCGAGCGTTATGATCGTCAGTATGACTATAATCCTGACGACGTCCGACGCGCCGCCGTTGATTACAATATCAGCCATTACAGACCGCCGCCTTTCCGCTTGCCGTAACCGGTCAGAATATCGCGGAAATCGATCCGCCGCAGGTTAAACCCGGTTCCGTGACCGCCGGCTTCGGGAATTATAGGCTCATCCAACTCCTTCAATATACTGACCCCCTGCTCCGTAACGCCGATCAGGTACTGAACGCCCGCAAGCTCTATGATCAGAATTGACGCGTTTTTCCCGATAAACAGCCTGTCTATCACCTTGATGTGCTTAGCCATAGCCGTACCGCCCATCCTGCCGGCATACCACTTGCTGGCAAAATAAGCAAGAACAAGAATGACTATTATGCCTACAAGGGTCAATATGACCGAAAACAAATCCCCCAACAAGGCACTACTCGCCCAAAATACTCTTCACGGTCTGAACCAGTCTCTCCGGCTTGAACGGCTTCACTATGAAATCAAGGGCGCCCAACTTGATAGCTTCCACGACCATGCTTTCCTGTCCCATGGCGGAACACATGACCACCTTGGCCGCCGGGTTTTTCTGCTTGATGGCAGTCAACGTCTCAATGCCGTCCTTGACGGGCATAGTGATGTCCAAAAGCACCATATCGGGATTTTGTTCATTGTAGATCGTCATGGCCTCTTCGCCGTTTCCCGCTTCGATAAAATCCGTATAGCCGGCCTTTTTCAAATTATCCTTGACCATCATCCTCATGAAAGCCGCGTCGTCCACGATTAAAATTTTTGCCATTTTTACCTCTCCTGTAACCAATAAAATCTCTGCCCTGTTTTTCGTTGACTTTAAACGAATTCTTCCGGCTGTTTCACTATTTCCGTAATCCTTACGCTGTAATTATCGTCAACCACAACCACGTCACCCCTCGCTATCAGCTTGCCGTTGGCTATAACGTCTACCTGGTCGCCGGCCTGCCTGTCAAGCTCTACAATATTTCCGACGCCCAAGTCCGCGATATCCTTGATCTTTCGCTTTGTCCGGCCGAGCTCCACGCTGATCTGTATAGGAACGGCCATAACGAGATCGAGATTGTCCTGCTCATAAGCCGTGCCGCTCGCGTCGAAGGACTTGAACATATAAGGCGAGGTCGCGACCCTGTCGGCGGGCGGCGGATAATATCCGGGCGACGGAACCCCGTAGCCGGGAGGCGCCGCTGCGGGCTGCGCGTAAGCGTAGGCGGGCGCCGCCGCGGGAGCGGGCACAGCCGCGGGAGCCGCAGGAGCGGGCACAGCCGCAGGCGCTGCGGGAGCGGGCACAGCCGCGGGAGCGGGCATAGCTGCGGGCGCGGGCATAGCCGCAGGGGCGGGATCCGCCGCCGATCCGGACTCGGCGCTCACGCCGCCGACGCCGTTCGCTCCGAAGGACAGTGAAACGATTTCTTTGGCGAGCTGAGGTTCCATAGCGCTCAAAAATTCACTTTCCACCAAGCCCTCTATGTTTAGATCAAATTTTATGCTGACAAGAGAATCGCCCCGGATGGCGAATATCTCCTTTACATTCTCTTCTTGCGCGGTATTCATTATCTCCGGAGGTGAAATGTTCACGCTTTTTCCAAGAAATGTAGCAAGCGCGCTGGCGGCCGAACCCATCATCTGGTTCATGATCTCGCATATCGCGCTCTCGCCTATCTCGTCAAGCTCCATCATATCTTCAGGATCTGCGGAAAGAAGATGCGCAACAATCTTCGCTACGTCCGTCTGTCTTAGCAGCAGCACGTTGGAGCCGTCTATCCCCTCCACATATCTGATCACAACTCCTATGACAGGCTCAAGGAATGAAAAGTTGAACTCGGATACGTCCACAAATTCTATATGCGGCGTAGTAATGCTGACCTTTCTGTCCAGAATCGTCGACATGGCCGTCGCGGCCGAGCCCATGCTTATGTTCATGACCTCGCCGATGGCGTCCAATTCCATTTCGTTCAATCTATAATCTTCATTCGCCATGTTTTAAGAGTCCTTTCCACCCCTCAGGCATTCCTTTATAGCGACGGCGAGTCGCCTGTTGCATATGCCGACATCGCCCTTAAACCAAACGGATTCTCCAACAGTTAATTCTACCATAGAATCTTCCGTTTTGTCCAGTCGTATCACATCCCCTATTTCGAGATGTATTACGTCTCTCGCCGGCACGATGACAGTACCGAGAACACCCTTCATTTCCAAATCGGAATTATATATATTGCCCAATATATTGCGCCGTCTCTGTGTTTCCGCTTCTATATTTTCTTTTCGCGTGTTTTTCTTGCTCTGCGCCGCGCGCATTTTGAATATAACCTCAAGCGTTGAAGCGGGGATACAGATATTCATTCGGCCCTGTGTTTCGTTGACCGTAATGCTCATTGCAACTATCACAACATTGTCGTCCGGAGATATTCCCTGCAATATACGCGCGTTCGTTTCAAGCTTTGTGAGACGCGGCATAACCTCCACATAATCAAACCAGACGTTCTTCATAATGCCCACTACGCCGCGCATGAAATTTTCAAGCAGCGTGAGTTCTATCTCCGTATAGTCCCTGTCCTCGTCAAGCGGCTTGCCTGTACCGCCGAGCAGTTTGTCTACCGTACAGAAACCTATTTCCTTGGCCACGTCCAAAAACATGAAATTTTCTTCGTCGTCGCTGCCGAGTACCGGAAAGTCGATGACGGAAAGGAGAACGGAATCGGGCAGGGCATTGCTGAATTCGTAAAACTTCTGCTCCTCGACCTCCAAAAGCTCGACGAGCGTATATGTCTGAAGTATCCCCGTGATCTGCGAAGATACGATCCTTGCATAGTTTTCATATATGCCAAACAGTAACTTTATATGTTCGCGCGTGAACAGCTTGGGGCTTCTGAAGTCGTATTCCTTGACCTTCTTATCATCCTGCGCCGCGATTTCGTCCGCGATCGCGTCTTCCGCTGCGTCGTCATTCTTGATAAGGCTGTTCAAGAGCGCGTCTATTTGACTTTGCGATAATACATCCGCCATAAATATTGCTCTCCACGCAGCCTTTAACGGCTGTATATGCTTCTCTTAAACGCGATGACCTTTGAAATAACGTCGCCTATAGGTTCCTCGACCACATATCTGTTACCGTTCAAGAGCTTGATCGTCGTATCCGGCAGTTCTTCGATGGTTTCGATCAATTCGCAATTCAGCATGAACGTTTCTTTCTGTTGTTTCTTGTTGAGCCGCGTTACTTTAATCATTGTTTCATCGCCTTTTTACTATTATACATAAAACCTAACCGAATATCTATATATAAAAGGGTTTTAATCCCGATTGTTTTCAAATTTAGTGTAATTACTTATCACGTCATTCCGGGAACACTGTTCCGGAATCCATGTTCTTATTTTTGGATTCCGGAACAAGCCCGGAATGACATTCCTTTGGCCGGAATGACGTAATTATATCTCAGCTAAATCTTATCGCTTCATGTTGATCAGTTCCTGCAGCATCTCGTCGGAGACCGTCACCATGCGCGTATTGGCTTGGAAGCCGCGCTCCGTGATGATCATCTCCGTGAACTCGCGTGAAAGATCCACATTGGACATCTCGAGCGCGCCCGCGAGCAGCGTACCCGTGCCCGAGCGTCCCGGCACGTAGCCCTTCGGTTCGCCCGAGTTGATCGTTTCGAGGTAATAGTCCTCGCCCTCCTGTGACAGGCCGTCTTGGTTGTAGAATGTGACGACCGCTACCTGTCCGAGCTTCACGGGCGTGCTCGTGCCGGCCGCCACGTTGCCGACCGTAAAGTTTTGAACCACTCCGTCGCGCAGCGCGCCGAAGGTACCCGGGTCGATGTTAAACGTAACGTCGCCCATCACGAACGTGGTGTCGGGCGTGCCGCCGCCCAGATTCACGGTAGCGGAAGGGAAGTCCACACGATTACCGCTCTTCTCGTATCCGTAGCCCGTTACCGTCATAGTCGAGGCGACGCCGTTGCCGAGAGTAACGGAAACTTCCTGCGCGTCCGCGATCACAACCCTGTCCGTGGGCGGCGCAGTGATCGTCGCGGGCGCGGCCGCGTCGTTGACTACATTGACCGTAATGTTTCCTGTTCCTCCGACAGTCGTTGCGTCAAACGTAATAGCGGTTGTCGCCACCGCGGCGCCGTACGCCGCCGGCGGCGTGTGAATGGCGCTCGTCAGTTCAAACGTGGTTCCGTCCGCCCTTGTTCCCGTAAGCTTATAGTCCGCCGTGGTCGCAGTCGTCTTTACGACGCTCAGCATAAGCTTGCCGCTGATATCGGCGTCCGTGGGCACAGTAATGGCGCTCGCAGGTATCTGCTCGCCCGCAAGGCCGGAATGCGCCGCGCTGTTGTAGGCTCCGGGTACAAATGCGGTCGTGGCGGACGGATCCCTCTTGATAGTCAGCACAACCTCGCCGCTGTACAGCGAATCCGGCTTGACGGTCTGGGAACCGGACATCCAACCCGTATTCGGGGCCGGCGTGAATGTGGGCGGGCCGGGCTTCATGGCTACGACTTCGCCGTTAATTGATATCTCTATGCCCGTGTACTCTATGGACGGATCGAGCTTGACAGGAACCATGCTCTGGATAGTGGCCTTGCCGTCCTTGTCGAGCTTGGGCATACCCGTTGTGGCGTCCAAAGGCAGACCGAGCACCATATTGCCGTTACGATCCACGAGGTTGCCGGCCGTGTCTATGGACAAAACGCCCGCACGCGTATATTTGGCGAGACCGTCAGCGGTCTTGACCGCTATAAAACCGTCGCCGTTGATGTAGATGTCGAGCGGTCTGTTCGTCGTGGCCGCGCCCGCCCGTGTATGGATAACGTCTATTGTAGCGACCTTGGCGCCGTAGCCGATCTGCGAGGGGTTCGTACCTCCCTGATTCGCGTTCGGCTGCGAAGCCGCGCGGCGCGTGGAATAGAACACGTCCGCGAAGGTCGCCCTGTTTGTCTTATAGCCGTATGTGTTGACATTGGCTATATTGTTTCCGATTACGTCCATCTTGGTCTGATGGGCCTGTAAACCTGAAACAGCGGAATACATTGAACCAATCATAAAATTTTTACACCTTTCGATTTGGGGAACCGCCGTAAGCGGGCCGCGCTGCATATCGCGCCCGTACCTCGGCGAGCCCCCGCCCGCGAATCCCGCCGCAAACGCGGCGGCATTCGCCGTAACATCTCAAGATGCGATCCTTACTCGATTTCCGGCAAACCCGTCCTTCATTCGGGGTTTGCGGCAGCCTCCTCAAGAGAGGTCCGGCTACAGAAAAACCGCTCCTTCGATGTTTGTGAATATATTACCCTTCATCTCGTTTTTGTCTACCACCGTCACGACTACCTTGCTGCCCGCGTTGACGATGAATGCGGAATCGTTCATCACGATGAGCGCGTCGCGGACGCCTTTACCGGCCGCCCTGTCGCACGCGTCGCTGAGCTTGTCCAAATCGGCGTCTTCGATGGCGATATTCCTCTCTCTTGCGCGCAGATCCGCGTGTTTGGAAAAAGAAATCTCCTTTCGGTCGCCTTGAAGCCGCTTGTTCAGCAGTTCGCGAAATGAATTTCCGGATTCGATCCCCGCCCCGGCGGCACTTGGTTTGTCCGGAACTCTTTTGAGCCGCGCCGCGTTTTCGGCGATATTGGCGTGCGGATTGTATCCGCCGTTGATCATCTGATCGGACATGGCCTTTTACCTCTCGGAACTAAGGATTGCTCGTCTGAGCTTCGGGCTCTTCTGAAAGAGCGGTCAGCTCGCGCAATGAGAACGCTCTGCCGTCGATGTAAGCCTTCACCTCATCGTCCACAAGCCGCAGCATCTCTATTACGCCGCGTACGGTTTCAACGCCCGCGTCCGTGGACTGCAAGGCCGTAGCGTACATTCCCACAAGCCCCGCGTTCGAAACCAAAGAACTTTCGCCGCCCGCTTTTGTCGGATCCGTGACGCTCATGACGTTGGCTATGCCGTAAGACGCATTGCCTATGATCACCTCGGCCGCGCCGTTGAACAGGTTGACGCCGCTTATGACGCCGCTGTCGCTGTACATCTGCCCGTCCTTCATATAGGCGACCGTCGCCAGCTTGCCTATGAGCGACATGCTGTACGTAACGCTTGACAGCTCCTGCATGTCTGACAGCGCGTTTACCATTGAAAACTGCGCCATCTGATTGACCATTTCCGAATTGTCCGTAGGATTGAACATGTCCTGATTCTGAAGCTGGGCCACCATCAACTGAAAGAAGTCGTCCATCGACAGGCTTTGGTCGTCCTTGCGGGTCGTAACGCCCGCGGCGTTTACCTGATTTATGAATTCACTTACGCTGCTTATACTGTCCGCCATATCAATCTCCTCCTTTCTATGCGGTAAGATCCAAGCGCCGCGCGTAACGCGCCGCCTTCTCGGATATTCCCTCTTCCGGGACGCCTGCTACAGTTTGCCCGTTTTGCAAATGCTCCCCGTGACCGTTCCGATCCGCTCCTTCGCCGGCGCCGCCGTTCCCGGCAAGATCCATGAAGAAGGCCATGTTACGGTCTGCGTAGCCCCACGCGGAATGCTGCCCCGAAAATACGGTCTGGCCCGCCGTACTCACGCTTTCGACCTGCACGTTCTGAAGTCCGAGCGCCTGTATGAGCCTGTCCGTCCGCCCCGCAAGCAGAGCCTGCGTTTTTGCGCTCTCCGCCGCGATGTCAATCACGAGCTTCCCTGCGGACGTAAGCTTCAGACTCACGTCTATCCTGCCGAGCTCCGCCGGTTCAAGCTGCACGGACAGCACAGCCGGAACATTCTTGTTCGCCAAGGCCGCAAATATCTCGTTCGCGATTTGGCTGTAAGGGGCAGGACTCGAAACGGCCTTGTCCCCGGCCTGAGCTCGCGCGACTGTCTCTGCGGCCGAAGCCGTAACCGCGCCCTGCGCCGCCGCTCCCGCCGCGTCATAAGCTCCGACGGACTCGCGCGCCGCGCCGAGAGCTGTCTCCGCGTTCTCTGTCCGCGCCGCGCCGGTTACGAAAACGTCCGGCGTCCGCACAGTGCCGGCCGCGTCCTGCATCACGCCGGTCTCGGCGTTCGGCGCCAAAGTTTCACCGTCGTCCGAATGCAACGCGCCTTGCTGCAATATATCCGCGCGCGGCAATTCGACGTGTACGGCCTTCGCAATCTCTGCTGACTCCGCCGTAAGCCGGCCAATCTCGGCGTCCGTTACAAACGACCGCAGCGCCCCCGCGAAATCCGCCGATGGAGACGTGTTCGCCGCCTCGCCGTTGGCTATGAGCGTTTCGACCGCCGTGCTGTTTACCGAAGCGTCAGCCGCCGCCGCGCTTACACCGGCGCCAACCGCCGACAAAGCATCAAGCACTGCGCCGATTCCCGCAAGAAGCTCTGCCGCTTCCGCAGCGTCCGGCGCGCCTTGCGCCGCTGTCAGCTCTTCCGCCGACGTTCCCGCGACGGCTGCAAGCAGAGAGTCGACCGTGATCGCTTCCGAATCGCCGAGGGCGTTTGTCTCCGAAATGACGCCGCCAAGCAATAACTTCATGAGCAGACCGATATCCGCGCTTTCCGGCATGTCCGAGTTCCCGGCGCCGGTAAGCGCTGCTTCCTGCGTCGCCGCGCCGCCCTTTTGCATCAAGGCCGCCGTCATCAAATTTTGAAACAACGCGGCGTCGGCCGCATTTGCCGTTCCCGCCGGCGCCGCGCCCTGCGCGCCTTGCGCTCCGCCTATCAAATTCACATTCATATTCATTTTCACCTCCTTTCCTGTCAGTTTAGTCCCGGCCTGTTTTCACCGGGCGCGGAAGCTGAACACAGAACTATTATCCGTTTCAACTCCCGCGTCCGCCGAAAACAAGTTCGCCGGCGCTCACCTACCTTTCGAATCCCATGTGCATAAGGCGCGAGGTGTTCACATATTCCTCGACCTGCCGTTCGTTATCTTTGATTTCTTCCTTGCGATAGACCTTCAGCTTCGCTTCCTTCAAGAGCTCAAGCGACTTTGTTTCGAGACGCAGATCCTTTATCACGTCCACCTGCTTTTCGATCTTGTGCGCAAGCTGCGCCGCAAGCTTACGAGCTTTCTGTATCTCGGTCTTCAAAAAATCCTCATATCGGAAATACATCTTGCACGTCGCCGGCGTGACGCCGCCTCCAAGCTGCATATCGCGAAGTTCTTCCCTGCAATTAAACGCCGCCTCCGTCATATCGGCTATACGTCCGTTTACGGCCGCAAGCTCCGCGTTCAGCGCCGCCAAGGCCAGTTTTTCGTTTTCAAGAAGCTTCGTTTTGTAATCCAGTAATTTTTCCGGCTTAAATATAAATTTCTTCATATCGGTCTCGTATCGCTATCTCCATCCCCGCATGTATCTCGTTTAAGCTTTTCATTTTCCTCCTGTAAGTGTGCGTAATACACTTTCATATCAGCTATATCCAAATCAGCCTGTTTCCAACCAATCCACAGTATTCTCATTTCAATTGCAGTTGCGCTCAGAAGTACTATCGCGAATATCACATCTATTATTGTTCCTAACATAGCATCCTCATTTCATATGTCTTTATACCTCAGTTGCCAATTGTTCATAGTCCCCGTCAGTTATAACTCTCAATTCTCAACTCTCCTCTCTCAACTCTCCACTGCCCTTTTCATAAGCTCCACACTGTCGTCAAAGGATATCTTTTCTTCGACCTTCTGCTGAAGGAAGTTGTTGATACCCGTATTCTTTCCTATAGCCTCGTCGAGCACGGGATTGGTTCCGCTCTTGTACGCGCCTATGCTGACCAAGTCGTAATTCGCGTCGTAGACCGCCATCAGATTGCGCATAGCGCCGGCGACGTCTATCTGTTCCTGCGGCACGATGTCGTTCATAAGCCGGCTCACGCTGCCCAGAACGTCTATGGCCGGGTAATGGTTGCGCATGGCTATGGTTCGCGACAGTATGATGTGCCCGTCTATAATGCCCCTGACCGTATCCGATATCGGCTCGTTCACATCGTCGCCCTCGACCAGTACGGTATATATTCCCGTTATAGAGCCTTGCGCAAAATTGCCTGTGCGCTCGAGCAGCTTGGGCATGAGCGAGTATATGGACGGCGTGTAACCTCTCGCCACCGGCGGTTCTCCCGTCGCGAGACCTATCTCGCGCTGCGCCATAGCGAAGCGCGTCAGCGAGTCCATCATCAAGAGCACGTCCTTGCCCTTATCCTTGAAATACTCGGCTATCGCGGTCGCCGCCTGCGCGCACCTGAGCCGCTGCATAGGCGGTCTGTCCGATGTGGCGACTACAAGCACCGTCCGCGCGAGTCCTTCCTCGCCGAGATCCCTTTCAAGGAACTCCCGAACCTCTCTGCCCCTCTCTCCGACAAGGCCGATCACATTGATATCCGCCTTGACGTTCCTCGCTATCATACCGAGCAGCGTGCTCTTGCCCACGCCGCTTCCGGAAAATATGCCCATACGCTGGCCTTTGCCAATGGTCAAAAGGCCGTCTATGGCCTTGACTCCGAACTCAAGCACCTCGCTTATGCGCGGTCTGTCGAGCGGATTGGCGCCCGAGCTGTTTATATCGTAAGTCGTTTCGCATTCTATCTGCGGGCCGCCGTCTATCGGTCTGCCGAGGGAATCGACCACTCGGCCGACAAGCTGCTCCGAAACGCCTATCTTCAGTGACGAGTGCGTGGTCTCTACGAGATTTCCGCCGCTTATGCCCTCCGGTTCCTCATACGGCATAAGCAATACCTTATTGCCGCGAAACCCCACCGCCTCGGCGCCTATGTAGCTCTCAAGCCGCCGGCTGTTATATATCCTGCACAAGTCGCCGATCTTGCACTCGGGGCCGTTGGACTCTATCATCATGCCGACGACCTGGTCTATCTTGCCAAACTGTCTGTAGGTATCCGCGTTGCGAATCTTCCTCAGATATTTGTTTACATCCATGCTCAAAGATCCTCGATCAGCATTTCCTTTACTGTTTCAAGCTGTGCGGGGATACTCGCGTCAACGACGCCCATATCCGTTTCGAGCATGATGCTGTCGTCCTCCTTGACGAGGACTGTCTTCAGCCCGGACGCAAAGCGCTTGATTTTCTTTGTGATATTCTTGTCGAGATGAAGCTCCAATGTGTGCTGAAATTCCGAGAGATACAGCCGAACCGCACCCTCGTGTTCCCTCACAAGCTCTCCGAGCATATTCGAAACAGCGTTCATATCTATGCGGCACTGTTGTCTCATAATCTTCTCCGCCGCCTCGACGGCAATGAGGATCAGATCCTTCTCTTCCCTGTACAGCGCCTCTGTCCGCTCCGCGCGAATGCACTCGACCAGAGCCTTGATCTCTTCTATATACGCCGCAACCGCAGTTTCCGTCGCTCTGCGGCCCTCCTCGGCGCCGCGCGCGTATCCGGCATCAAAGCCCTCCGCTTCCGCGTCCTGTTTTATAGCGTCACACTGCTTCGTCGCGCCGCGAATGACGCCGGCTGCTTCTTCCTCGGCCGCGCGGATGCGCTCCTCGGCCTTTGCGGCGGCGTTGTCAAGCATCTTTTGGACGGTTTCCGCCGCCTCGTCGTATATTGATGAAACGCTTTTCTCCGTTTTCTCCGTTTTTTCCGCTTTTTCAGTCTTCTCGTCCGCAGAGGATCTCAGGATGGCAAGCACCTCGGGCGGAATCTCGTACTGCTGATAGCTTTTGACAATCTTGGAATTAGACAATCATGTCATCCTTTCCGCCTTTGCTGATTACGATCTCGCCCTCTTCCTCAAGACGTCTGATGATTGAAACTACCTTCTGCTGAGCCTCGTCCACATCGCGCATCCTGATATTGTGAAGATAATCCATTTCGCTTTCGACGGTCTCGCGCATACGCTGCGACATATTTTCGAAGATGACGCGCATGACGTTTTCGTTCGAACCTTTGAGCGCTATTGCCATCTCCTTTGTCTCGACTTCGCGCAGGAAACGCTGTATGCTCATACCGTCAAGCGATATGATATCTTCGAACACAAACATCCTCTTGCGTATATCATCCGCCAATTTGGCGTCCGTCTTGGAAAGCTCGTCGAATATATATTTCTCCGTGGCGCGATCCACACTGTTCATTATCTCGGCGATGTAGTTGATACCGCCCACCTCGAGCAGATCCACGGAAACGACGGACTCGAATTTCTTCTCCAATATATTTTCCACCTGCTTTATGATCTCGGGCGAGGTTCTGTCCATGCGCGCTATGCGCTCGACGACCTCGACCCTTATTGTCTTTGGCAGCTCGGAGATGATAGCGGAAGCCTGATCAGCCCGCGCGTAGGAAAGAATCAGCGCTATCGTCTGCGGATGCTCGCCGACGATCATATTCATCAGGTTCTTGTAATCGGCTTTGCGTATAAACTCAAACGCTTTGGTTTTCAGCGTTTTTGTTACCTTTTCGAGCAATATTGAGCCCTGCTGCGCGCCGAAAGCCTTCTCGAGCACGCTCTTGGCATAGAGCACGCCGCCTTCAAGATAGACCTTCTGGGCGATACACAGCTGGTAAAACTCATCCAGAACATCGGCGGCCTCATCGGGCGAAACGGAGTCCTGTCTCGCTATCTCATATGTGATCTTCTCTATGTCGTCCTCGCCCATGTGCTTGTAGACGCCGGCGGCCACATCGCTGCCGAGCGCTATGACGACTTGCGCCGCTTTCTGTTTTGAATTCAAATTTGCCATATCAACTCACATCTTCGGATTTTAACAAGGTTTTGATCATCTGCGCCGTAATCTCCGGATTCTGCTTCGCGAATTCCTGTATTTCTTCACGCCGCTTATCCCTCATAGGCGTAATGGGGCCTATCTCCGCGTCGGCCGGCGAAATCGGGCGGCCTTCTTCGTCGTATTCGATCATAGCCGCTGCGGCTTCGGCCGCCGCAGCTTCAGCTTCGGCTTCAGCAAGCGCCGCGGCTTCCGCCGCCTTCTTGCGTCTGCGCAGAAGCAGGAACAGAATGACAAGGGCTATGAGCACAACTGCGCCCGCTATGATCCCAAGGAGCAGATAACGGTTGAGACCTTCGACTTCAGGCGCCGGTTCGCCGGCGTCGGGTTCCTCCGCCGTCCAGAAACTGAAATTTCGTACGGCGATATTCCCCTCCGGAACATTCGCGGCCGCAGATACGAGACTGACGACGCTTGCGGCCTCGCCCGGAGCGAAATTCGCCCTGTTCAAGGCGACGGCGACCGTGACGTTCTCTATGGAGTCGCCGTTATATACCGTCTGAACGCGTTCGTTGCTGACACTGTAATCGGTTTCACTGCTGCTTCCGGCTGAGGATGTTTCACCGGTTCCGCCGCCTGTGGGATATATGGGCACTTGTGAATTTGTGTCCGTTCCCGGCGGGCCCGCGTCCGTTTCGGTAGAGCTGTAGCTTTCGGAGGACTCGGCTTCCCTGTTTACAACGCCCGTATTGTCGCCGTCGGGAGAAGCATAATATGTCTGCCTGTCCGAATAAGATGGGTTTGTGTTCACGGAGGCTGTGACCTCTACGCGAATATCGTCATAGGCGTACGGGCCCGTAAGCACGCCCAAAACCTTCTTGCGTATGTCGTTCTCGTACTGACGCCTGTACTCAATGCCGGAAACGCCTTCCGTGCCGAGCGCCTCGATGAGCATGTCGTTGCCGTAACCGTCCGTTATCGAAATATTATCGATCGTGAGCCCGGGAACGCTCGTGGCGACGAGGTTCCTTATACCTTCGATCTGATTCTTCGTCAGGCTTCGACCGTCCTGCATATGGATGGTAACGGAGGCCGTGGGCGGATCCTGCGCCTGCAAATAAAATACGCTTTCGGAGGGCATGGGAATATTGACGATCGCGTCCTTTACCCCGTCAAGCGTCTTGATGGTAGCGCCTATCCTCTCCTGGTATCCCATATATTGAATCTGCTTGCGGCTGTAATCCGTCGTCAGCACGCTGTTGTTTTCTTCAAAAAGATAGTAATTGAGCCCGTTTTTGGGATAACCTGCCGTAGCAAGCTGCATGCGAACAGCCGACGCCTCGCTCTCCGGCACCATGATGCGGCCCGCGTCGTCTATGCGCACGCTGACGCCCATGTCGTTCAGCTGCGCCCTGATTTCGGTCTGTTCGTACTCGGGAAGCTCCGTATATATAGCGACGTAGTCTTCCGAGTTCAGTAGGATGCTGCCCGCCAGCGCCACAATAACAATAAGCGCAAGCGCGGCAACCGATATTCGCTTGGCCCGCGTACTCAAACCGCTCCAAAACTGTCGCAGGGGCGCAAATATTCTCGCTAATCGTTCACCCATATAAGCATATACCGGCTTTCTGTTAGTAATATGTCAATCGGAGCAACAGCCCATGCAAAGCACGGGCGGCAACCTCTTACGGTTACACGTTGATCCGCATGATCTCGGAATACGCGTCAAGAACCTTGTTTCGTATCTGAACCATGGTCGACAGCGTGAGCTCAGCCTTGGCCGCGTTGATCATGGCCGTGTGCGGGTCTTCCATCTCGCCTATCGACAGGAGATACGCGTCCTGCTCCGCAATGGCTTCCGTCTTCTCCACGTCGCCGATCAAGCCTTCGAATACCTTCCTGAAATCGGACTCGTATATCGGCGGCGCTTCTTCGGCGGGCGTTCCTGCTATTCCCTCTATTTGCTTTATGAACGAATTGATCCTGCTGACGTCCAGATTCGGACTTATAGGAACTATAACCATATATGTACTGCCTCCTGAAAGGGTTTGCTGCCGTCGGCGTCATTATTTGCGCCGGCGTCCATATTACTATTATATACTACTGCCATATAATAATGCTACTATAAAATTACTGATTTTGAATTAGCGCTCAAATTTTGTTACTGTTCAGAGGTACTCCGGATTTGATACTTTTTCCGTCATTCCGGGATAAACCCGGAATGACCGTACTTTTGGATTTTAACGACCTAAATGCCCTAAAACATTTATTACGCAGACAACCTCTGAACAGTAACTAAATTTTGCGTAACTGCTCAATTTTGTGTAACCGGTCAAACCTCACGAACAGCAAAAAAATTCAGCGCCCTATGGAAAGCGCGCTGCTTATCATCGACTTCGTGGCGTTGAACATCGTAATATTGGCGGAATACGCCCTCGTGGCAGCCATCATATTGATTAGCTCCTCCGTGCGGTTCACGTTCGGCATATAAACGTAGCCGTCCTCGTCGGCGTCCGGGTGCGTCGGATCGTAAACGGGTACGAGCTCCGACTGATCCTCAAATATGCGCGCGACCTTCACGCCGCCCGAATTCGCGTCGCCGACATCACTGAGGATGCTCCGCGGCGCCTTGTATTTTACGGGGTTCGACAATGACGCCTGCTTCATGAGCTCTGTCTTGAAGCCGCCCTCGTCTATGCTCTGAAGCACGACCAAACGACGCCTGTACGGGCCGCCGGCCTGCGTGCGCGTGACGTCGGAATTCGCGATATTCTGCGCCATGATATCCATGCGCAGCTTCTGCGCCGTCATGCCCGAACCCGAGATGTTGAGCGCGTTCAGATAATTCATACGCTTTACCTGCCTTCCCTTACGGCATACCTGAGCCGCGAAAACGTATCCGTGATCTGCCGCGTCAGATAGCTGTATTGTATCTGAACCTTAGCCATCTCGATATTCTCTTCTTCAAGGTTCACATTGCTCGCGTCGGCGCGCTCCGAATAGACGCGGCTTTCGCGGACGCCGATATCCGAGTTTTTTACATGCGCAAGGGCGCTCATATAGCCGCCGCCCGAAGCCGCGACGCTGTCCCGCATATTTTGAACGGCGCTTTTCAAAGCGTTCTCGAAATCCACCTTTATGGCCTTATAGCCCGGCGTTTCGTGGTTCGCGATATTGGCCGCCGTGGATTTCTCCCTCTGCCATGTACCGTCCAACGCGCGCTGCAATACTGCGGTTGTCAAAGAATCGCCTACCATACTGTCCTCTTTCTATATCAAATACTGTTTGCAGTGTTCCAAAATATTTTAACATAACGTTCATTGTTTAACAAGCAATTTTCACGAAAAAACATGCATTGTGCTAAAGTTTTCGCTAAAACGACCGATATGACTAAGTAATTACAAAAGATTTACTCAATAATTTTTCGGGAAAATTTTTATTTTTGACTTGATTTTTCGAAAATTTTTACGATATATGTTATTATAAACGCGGAATATCCGCCGGGTACCGGCCGAACAGCAACATCCGCTTTGAAAGAAAGGAGATTATCATGGAAATTTCCTTGATCGGCAAAACAAAAGCATTGCAGCCGCAGACAGCGCAGGATCCGCCCAAGGCGCCAAAGGACGGAGACGATAAGAGCGCGGGTTCGCGGCGGGTTGACAGCGCCGATATATCCGCAAGCCACATAGGCCTGTTTGAGGACAAGCGTTTGTCGGTCGCGAAGTCAGCTGTACTGTACGATGTTTCTTTGAGTGCGTTTACGGACAGGCTTGAAGAGATAAGGGAGCGCGTCGAGTCGGGTTCTTACAAAGTGACGGACGAGGAACTTGCGGACGCCCTGCTCGGGTAGAGCGGCTTTGATTCGAAAATCGAAAGCCGGCGCGAACGCGGAAAGGATTTTTATGAGCAGCGCGCAAGCCGCGAAAACGATTATTGACGAGTTTTATGACTATCTGTCCGACGTCAAACAAATATATATAGACATCATCCCCGTACTCAGAGAAGAGATAGATCAGATAACGCGGGATGATGTTTCCGCGCTTGACGACACTATCAAGCTGCAGCAGGCCTTGGTGCTCAGAACGCGCAACTTCGACGACAATATCGCCGGATACATGAAGCGATTGGGCGTTTCGGCTTCCACACTGACAGAAACCGTACAGGGATTTCCGGAAGACGACCGTTTCCGATTTTATGATTTCTTGGGAGAGTTTGATCGCATCGTCGAACAGGTCGACTTTTATAGGGACAAGTGCCGCGAATTGCTGCAAAGCAAACTCTATACACTGGATAAGCAGCTCTCCGGAATGCCGAACAAATGGGAGAGTACGACCTACGACGAGAAGGCCGGCGAAATCACAAAATCCCTTCACTCAAAGATGTTTGAAAAGAAGATATAACAAATATTGCGTGTTGCCGCCCGTCGGAAACACAAACAGCGAGGAGATCTCATGCGACCGACATTTTTAGCCTTCCAAACCGCGCACCGCGCCATAGCCACAAGCCAGATACTGCTCGATACCGCAGGCAACAATATCGCGAATGTGCAGACGACGGGTTACTCAAGGCAGCGCGTGGATATCAATTCCGTTTCTAACGGCGGATATATACAGAGATACAAACCGCAGGGCGTAACGGCCGGCGGCGGCGTGGAGGCAAAAAGGGTCACGCGTATGCGCGACCAATTCCTTGACGCGCGCTACCGTATGCAGAATTCCGAGGACAGTAAGTACGCATCTATACTCTCGGGACTCAACGACATCGAAAACGTCTTGGATCAGGTATCGGCCGAAGGCGGCTTACTGGCCGAGATAGCGAACTTCAAGAAAGCGCTCGATCCAATGCTCGAAAACCCGCCGAGCAACGACATGGCCATGGTCGTACGCAACGCGGCGCAGAAGGTGGCGTCGCTTTTGAATACATACTCGCAGCACATCGAGAATGTGCGCGATCAGCAGATATACGACCTGCAAAATGTCCATATCGACACGAATTTCAACAGTATCGTCGAGAACATCGCCGCGCTGAACAAGCAGATAAACGAGGAGATGGCGCACGGCAATACGCCGAACGAACTCCTTGACGAGCGCGACCTGCTCTTCGACAAACTGTCGGGGCTCGCGAACATCAGGGTCAACATCTCGCCCAAGTGGCTTTCGAGCACGCTCAAGGTCGAACACGTCGAAGTGTTCTTGGTGGACGACAACACGGGCAAGGAGATCGACCTTATCAACGACGAGACGTACAACACGCTCAGTCTCGTCAAAAATCCCGACAAGACGGTCAGCATAAACATAAACTCCGCGTTCGGCAACGACAATCCGAGGGTCAGGGACGCCACGCGCTATCTGACGGGCGGAACCATAGGCGGCGCGCTCAACGTTATCAACGGCAAGGGCGCCGAATTCGGCTCGCCGCTGAACGAGGACAACCTGTTCCGCGGCACGCTGTACTACGAAGGCATGCTGAACACATTCGCCGTGAACTTCGCGAAAACGCTGAACGACATCAACGCGTACAACCCGAACGGGGAATTGCCGCGTTCGTTTAACGTGTCGTCCATGTATCTTGCCGACGGGGTAACCCTCAATACGAACTACGACAACACAGACCCCTACTACGATCCGGAGCTTGACAATAACACAACTCCCCCAAAACCCGCCGGGGCGGCCGCTTTCAACTTGTCTAAGCACACAAACATGATAGCCGACTATGCGTCCGCGCGGCGCGATCTGTTCGAAACGATAGACGGCTCCGGCGTTATCACGGCGGGAAATATCAAGATATCCCAAGACTGGCTTGACGATCCTATGCGTCTGACCGTCACGCAGCCCGGCGACCCGTCGGAAGGCGAGAATATAGGCCGCATGATAGTGGCTATAGAGCACGGCTTCGCGTTCTACCGCGAGGGCGACAGCGCAAAATACCCGAACGCGCTGTTTAACGGCACGTTTGAAGAATACTTCACGGGCGTGAACGCGACGCTTGGGCTCGACGTATCGCTGTACACAAATTACTCGAAAACGTCCGAGCACGTCATGACGACGCTGTTCACGGCGCGCGAGTCCGTCTCGGGCGTCAACCTTGACGAAGAAGGCGTGGCGCTCATGGCCTACCAGAAGTCCTACAACGCCGCCGTGCGCTTCTTCACGGTATTGGACGAGGCCGTCGACACCATTATAAACAGTATGGGTCTTGTGGGCAGATAACATAGGGCTACTACTCAAAGGTTCAATCAAGACTACTCGAACGCCGCGTCAGTTTTGTTCAGATCGGGTTCTGCCGACGGTTTTGGCCCTCGGAACGTACTTGAAGCTACGTGAGAAGGCCAATAACCGGCGGCAGGTTCCGAGATGGGCGAAAATGGCGTGGGGTTTGAGTAGTTACAGTAAGGAGGATAACATGCGTATAACAAACAGAATAGTAACGGAAAAATACCTCCGTTCCGTCAACAATATAGCGGTCGAGCTTGACCGGCTCAACAATCAGGTGACGACAGGCAAGAAATTCACAAAGGTTTCGGAAGATACGCCCGCGGCCGTCAAGGCTTTCCAAATACGGAAGGACATCGCGCGCGTCGAGGGCTACAAGTCGAGCGTGCAGCATGCCAACGGCATGCTCAGCAACGCCGAATCCTCCATTATGAAGGTGCAGGAGCTGCTCCACGATTCGCGCGAAAAGATCATACAAGGGCTGAACGGCACGCAGAGCAGCGAGGAGCGCGAGATCATATCGACGCACATCAAAAATCTGCAGCAGCAAATGCTGCAGCTATTGAACAGCAACTCCGCCGACGTCTACTACTTCGGCGGGAACAGCGTGCGGCAGGAGCCTTTCTCCGTTGCGGAGGACGGCAGTCTGCAATACCGCGTCAAGGACGGCGATGATTACCGTTGGATCAAGCTGAAGGATTTGGCTACGGAAGACAACCCGGCGACTGCGAACAAAGACGAATCCGCGCTGTACAAAGAGCTTATGAATTCGGGGCTCTTCGTGGACATCGGCATGGGCATACGCTCCGAGAACATACCGCCCTCGCCTTCGCCGTCCGCCTATGTGGATCGCAACTCAGTGTTCACATACACGCTGCCCGGCATAGAGATAACGGGAGTGGGTACGACGACGTCCGAAATCACGGGCAAGCAGGTTTCGACGAATATATACGATCTGCTCGGCGAAATAGCGGACAGCTTCGCTTCGTCGGAATATACATATGATGAGACAAACGAGCTCTTCGGCTTTTTGTTCGGCTGGGAGAAAGAGCAGCTGCCGCACGCGATACGCGTGTCAAACCAATATTTAGCGGACGGCGTCACGCTGAACCCCGAATACAATATTTCGGATGCGGATTACGATGTGCAGCTTGACCGCACGGATCCCGCGTTCGTTCAATCAAAATACGACAATTTGGTCGCTCTGTACGAGAACATCGCGGCCAAGCATATAGCCGGAACCGCTCAGTCCGTGCAGTTCGCAATCACGAACGTAGGCACGAAGATGCAGTTCCTGAACTTCGTAAAAGACTCCCTCGATACGCGCGAACTTGACAACCTCACGCAGCAGCAGAATACGGAGCTCGTCGATCCGGCCAAAGCCATTATATACTACGAATCGCAGAAGGTCGCGTACCAGGCGGCGCTGGCCATGGGCTCGCAGGTAATACCTATGTCGATCTTCAATTATATGAGCTGATTTAACATTTTCACGATGAACTGTAACAATCGGTAAGGCCCGCCCATTTAAGCGAATTTTTGGGTATTGCATAATTAATATATTAAGTATATAATGTACGTAAGGCCTTATGACAAGGTTACTACAAAAAAATTCAATCAAGGCTGCTCAGCGTCAGTGTGGGGTTTGAGCAGTCGCATGACAAGCAGGTTTCTGCACGGAAGGAGGGAACCAACCGATGAAGCCGCTTATTTCAATTGAAACAGTACCGATATCTATCGAGTATACGACAACAAGGCCGCAGCAGAAGAACAATACTCGCGTTCAGTCTGCGGAATTAAACGTTTCAACACAGAACGACCGCGTCACCATTACGAGCAATCCAATCAGGATACAACTGCAGGATCGCTTTGAGCAAGGCTTCCCACAGTATTATACCGCAACCACGGAATACGCCGAGAACGGCACGCTGCGCATGAACGTGCAGTTCCAAAACGATCCGAACGGAGACGGCGTGAGGTACCGAGCTGCGGGCAGCGGCATAGACCGTATGGTGGACGCGGCGCCGAGAGCTTCAAACAGCGAGAGACAGCCGGTGTCGTCCATGCCGTTAATAAGCTTGAAGATAGACTTCGATATGGCAAGACTCTCAGGAGATCGAGCTGCGGCGCAAAACACGGAAACAGATTTCATACCGCCCGACCTTGAGGTGGAGATCGTAGAATATCCCAAGGTCATCATTAAATATATCGGCGGCCCTATCTATTTCCCAAAGAGCGCAGATCCGAATTATGAACCGCCCGCAACCGAGGCCAACTTCAAAGCGATGGCTTAACATCAAGAGGGTTTTGTATGGATGTGACAACCCGCGATTTTGGGATTATCCAAATTGAGGATGATTCCGTATATTCTTTTCCGCAAGGAGTCTACGGCTTTGAAGACGTCGACTCTTTTGCCGTTTTTATGCACGATGAGGACGGTGTTTCTTTTGTTTACTTGCAAGCGGTACGCTCCGCGTACCCTTGCTTTCTTGTATTCTCCCCTTGGGATATGTCGCCCGGCTTCGATCCGCATATGTCCGAAGAAGATATGCGTTTCCTTGGCGTCGATTCTGAGAAGGATCTGATATTCCTCGTAATAGCCACCGTGCCGGCCGACGACGTCAAAAAGCTCTCCATAAACACGAAGAGTCCCGTAGTGCTCAATCCTTTGCGCATGGTAGGGCGTCAGGTCATTCTGCTTAACGAGGATTATTCCGTGCGTTATCACCCTTTTCTTGACGGCGGCGAGCCGGCCGAAGAGAAAACGTCCTCCGCGCGAGAGGAGGGCCGGTAATGCTCGTAATCAGCAGAAAGGCGGGAGAAAAACTCCGCGTCGGCGATTCCATAACATTCACGGTACTGTCCGTCAACGGCGATAAAGTCGCCGTAGGCATAGACGCGCCGAGAGAAATAGCGATACTGCGCGGGGAACTGATCGAAACCATAGAAAGCAATATCGAATCGTCCGCGCAAACACTCCGCGCGGAATCCATACGCGGTCTCGCCGCGCTGATCAAAGAAAAACAATCTTAGAATCCTGTTACTATTCAAAGGTCAAATCAAGACTAGTCACAGAATCCTTTAAACTCTCAAGCATAAACCTTCGCCGAGCAGAAACAAATACGTTTCGGATACGCGCGCGCCGCGGATGCTTTCGAGCGCTTCCGCGTATACGTCAAGCTGCGGACGGTAGTGCCCGGTGAGAGATTTCGCGGACTCGCGCGAGCCGGATGATCCCGATTTGTAATCAAGCAAAACGATTTCGCCGTCTTCAACAAACCAACAGTCTATCACGCCTTGAACAAGCGTCTCTTCCCCGTTATATTCCTTTCTTATGACGAAAGGCGTTTCCTTGTAAAGCTCTTGCGACGACGCGGCGCGCCGGCAGATATCCGACGCGATAAAATTCCCAACCCGCTCCATATCCGCGGCGCCTGCTTCCTCCGGCGTAAATATACCCGATGCGACCATATTCTCAAGCATTTCCGCAAGGCTGCCCGTGCGTTCGAGAATATCCCGCGCGGCGCGAAAATCCAGATATTCGAGCGCGCGATGTACAAGTATGCCTCTGTCCGCCGCTGAAAGCTCGCGCTCGCCGGACATAAACCTCGGCGCGGCCGCGGCAAACGGCGCATCCGTCCGAAACGCGGCGCCGGCGCGATCCGTCGTCTTGCCGCCCGCCAAAAGCGCCGCCAATTCCGTAGCCGCGTATTTTGACTTTACGGACGCCGCCTTCTCATACGGGTAGACGAAACCGAGCCGCCTTTCGACCTCAAGCGCCGTATCGGAATCGCAGTCCCCGGCTGACGCAAAAAGGGCGCGCGGATCATCCCTTGCCGGGCCCGCTAAAGACAATCCTGCAAGCGACGGCGCGGGAAGCTCATGAACGCTGAAACCCGCGTTCTTTGCGAGCGGCGCGATAAATTCGAGATGAGACCGCCCGTCTGCGGCCGCGCCGCGTCTTTTCAATCCGGCAATACCTCCCTTCGCGCTTCCGAGCAATACGAGCCTGTGTATTGCCCGAGTAAACGCCACATACAGTATGCGGATTTCCTCCGCGACGTCTTCCGACGCCCGTCTGTGCCCTATGATATTTTGCAATAATGTATTTTTGTAAAGACCTTCCGCCGGATACACAAGGCGCAGCGCGAGACCGATATCCTTATGCAAGCTGACCGCGCCGACGGGCGCCGTAACAAAGCGCCTGCCGAGGCCCGCTACGATGACGACGGGGAATTCAAGTCCCTTACTCTTGTGAACGGTCATGATGCGCAGCACGTCCTCGCTCTCGCCGAGCATGCGAACCTGGCTTATCTCCACCCTTTTCTTTATATGTTCAACATAGCCTATAAAGCCGGCTAACCCTTTCATATGCGTGTTTTGAAAGTCCAAGGCCTTGTCGGCCAAGCCTCTCAGATTGGCCTGCCGCTGCGCGCCGAAAGGCAGCGCGCCGGCAAACGTATAATAACCGCTTTCCTTCAAAAGCGACCAGACAAAGGCATCGAGCGGCATGAACGCGGCCTGTTCCCGCCACTCCGACAACTGTGCGAGCATGTTCAGGATTTTTTCGCGCAGCGGCTCCAATATGTCCGCGCCGGTTTTGCTTTCCGGCGTCCCGGCCGATTCCGCGCAGGCAAACAGGGCGTCGCAGTACGCGCCGCGCGGCGACGCCAACCTGATATCCATCATATCTTCCGTCGAAAAGCCGAAGACAGGCGAGTACATAACCGACAGCAGCGGTACGTCGCGCCGTCTGTTGTCTATGACTCGCAGCAAGTTCATAAACGTCTCTATTTCTACCGTATCGAAATACCCTAAGCCTGTGTCCGTAAAGGCGGGCAGATTTTTTTCCGCAAACACTGTTTGGAACACGTCCGCCCTGTTCTTCGCCCCGCGCATCAGTATCACGATATCGCGCAATCTGAGTTTCCTGACCTTGCCTTCCTTGGGATCGAGCCATTCGCGCGGCGCGCCGTCCCTCCCTCCGTGAATCATATCTTCTATTATACGAACGGCCGCAAGCGCCTCTATCTCCGCCTGTTTCAATTCCGCGACGCCGGACTCCGTCTCACTTCTCGCGTCGGACATTTCGACGTCCGCCACGAAGAGATCGGCGCCGCAAGGCCAAACGGCGGACTCGCTCTCGGGAGGAAGTCCCGCGCGCAGCATAGCGTTTTCGTCGTAGGCCATACCCGCCGTTCCGGGCGTCATAAGACGGGCGAACGTCCCGTTGACAGCGTCTATAACAGCCGCCTTGCTGCGGTAATTGCTGCTCAGGTCTATACGCAGGCGTTCATCATTCCCTTCGCGCCCATATGTCTCGTACCTGCGAATAAAAAGCTCGGGCTCCGCTAACCGGAACTTGTATATGCTCTGCTTTACGTCGCCTACCCTGAATACACAGGCATCCTTGCCTATTCTGCGTATAAGCTCCTCTTGAATCTCGTTGCTGTCCTGATATTCATCAACGAATATATGGCTGAAGCGCTTGCCGTACGCGTCGGCGACCTCGGCGTCGCCAAGAATTTCAAGGGCGTAATGCTCCGCGTCGGCAAAATCCATAACGCCGCGCTCACGCTTGGCGCGCGTGAATATCCCGTGAAATTCCTCAATCATGCCGGCGAGATATTTTGCGTAAGGCGCCGTTTCATTGATCTCGGCGGCGTATTCGTCAAGAGTGCGCGCGCAATAGCGATCCCTTACCGACTGCAAGCTTCGTTTCGCCTTGCCGCGCAGCTGTTTTACATCTTCTTCCACCGCGCTGTATTTTTCTCGCTCTTCTTTGTCGGAAACCCGAAACGTCACAAACTTAAAATCAGACACGGCGTTCAAAAAACATTGTAAATCCGAGTCTCTCGCTATATTTAGCAGCGATGAAAGCCCGTCCTCGTCCGTGACGCAAAGGGGTATATACGCAAACGCCTCGGCTTGTTCAAGAACGGCGCGCGTCTCACGGCAGAACGCAAGCGCCTTCGCGACCTCGGCCGTCGCCTCGGCCGAAACGGCCGCAGCCACGCCGTCCGCAAGTATATCATGCGCCGGCTTTTCCAAAAACTCGACCATTTCGCCAAGTCTGCCAAACGGATCGGGGCCCGTGCGCGCGGCGTCGTAAATGCCGAACAGCATCTCCTCGCGAAAACGCTCTTCGTTTTTTTCCGCCGCGTAGCGCCGCAAAAAATCCGTAAACGCGTCATAATCTTCCGAAAAACGCCGCGCAAAAAGCTCATCCGCAGCTTCGTTTCTGATAATGATCCTCTGCGCTTCATCGCAAATGCGAAGGTTCGACGCAAGTCCCGTCTTAAAATAATACGCGCGTATAACCTCGATCGCGAAAGCGTGGAATGTGCTGATCTGCGCGCTGTGGACGTCCGTCAGCTGTTCGCGCAGAAATGCGCTCTCACTGTCCGATATTCCGCGCACCCCGAGCCGTTTCGTCAGGGAATCAACGATCTTGCGGCGCATCTCCGCCGCCGCCGCGTTCGTGAACGTGACGATCAGCATGGCTTTGATCGGCACGCCATTTTCCAAAATCAAACGCTCTATGCGCGCGACAAGCACAGCGGTCTTCCCGGAACCGGCCGCCGCCGAAACAAGAATGCGCTTACTGTCGGATTCTATGGCTTTTCTCTGTTCTTCATTCCATTTCAAAAAATCACCGCCGTCAATCCGGCATTCCGGACCTGTCTTAATGCGCGCCTTGCACTACAGGAGCCTGAGTTTCCTGAGCAGGGCCGCCAAAGCCTTGCCCTTGGGCAAGAGCGCAACCTCGTCGGCCATGACGGCGCCCGATTTCAAGATGGCTATGACATAGGAAAGGCCGGCGGCGCATATGGCCGTTAGCGCGGCAAGTCTGCCCGACGTGAAAAGCGCGCAAGCAAAATAGACCGCCGCCGTGACAAGGCACATCAGAAGGCCCGCCGCAAGCGGCTTCACCACAGAGAGCACAATATCGAAGCGAACGCCCGCAGAGCGCTTGACAAATACGAGATTTAAAAAGCCTATCACGGCGTATCCCGCCGTGCTGCCCAAAGCCGCGCCGTTTATATTCAGCGCCGGCAAGGCAGTCAGCATATATGTCAGCGCGAACTTGACCGCGACCCCCGCAAGCAGCGACACCACGGGAAGCGAGGCGCGTCCGAGCCCTTGCAGTATGCCGGCCATGGCCTGCGCCACACAGAGGAACACTACGCCGGCGCCGAGTATCGCAAGGCAGGGCGCGGCGTCCGAAGCGATAGGCTGCGCGGGGTATATGAGCCTGAGTATAGGTTCTGAGAGTATTATGAGACCGAAGCTGCACGGCATGCCTATGATCATAGCCGTACGCAAGCCCATACGTATATTTGTGTCAAGAAAATTGCCGTCCCCCGCGCCGCGCGCGGCAGCTACGGCCGGCACCATGCTCAGCGCTATACTGAGGGCCAAAGCCATCGGAATGTTGATTATGGGCGCCGCGAAACCCGTCATAAGCCCGTACAGACCTTCTGCTTCCAAAACGCCAAAACCGGCGTCCGTAAGACGTATGCGGCAGATCAGCATATCGACCACGTTCATGACGGGTAATATGGATATGCCTATAGTCGTGGGCACGATAAGCACGATCAACGTTCTTAATATTCCCCCGGCGCGCTCTCCCGCATCAGAACCCGCGCCGGTGCTCCCGTCCCGCGCGCGCCCGCCTTCGCGGCGGCGCCGCGTATACATAACGAGCAGTATCAATATGCCGGCCGGAGGCCCGACGCTCGCGCCGAAGCAGGCGCCGGCCGAGGCCAATTCCAAACTGTCGGAAACGAGGAACACGGCGAGACTGAGACCGACGGCCACGCGTATAGCCTGCTCTACAAGCTGCGATACAGCCGTCGGACGCATCTCCTGCATACCCTGAAAATATCCGCGAAACACGGACATGAGCGGTACGAACAGCAGCGACGGCGCTATGGCGAGCAAGGAATAATACGAACCCTCGCTCTTCACAAAATGAGCGAGCGGCGCGGCAAAGGCAAAAAGACCTCCGCAAGCGACGAGCCCGAACACGAGCATAACGACAAAGGACAGCTTGAATACGCGCCGGGCTTCCGCGGCGCGCCCGGCCGCGACGCGCTCCGATATCATCTTCGATATAGCCGCGGGCGCGCCGTTCGTTGAGAATACGAGCAAAAATATATAGACGGGATAGGCGGTCTGATAGTATCCCATGCCTACGTCGCCTATGATATTCGCGAGAGGGATACGAAACACCGCACCCATCATCTGTACTATCAGACCCGCTGCGCCGAGAACGGCCGCGCCCGACAAAAATGTTTTTTTACTCATTGTGCTATTGTATCACAGATCAAGAGCTTCCTCAACCTGTTCGTCAAGCTCGACGCCTATATCGTTATGCAGTATGCTGCCGAATGTTATGGCGCCGGCGCCGTACTTACTGCGAATATTGTCCACCGCCCTGTCTACGCGTTCGCCGCGCGCCATGCCGTCTGCGGCCGTGTACGGAGTCAGACCGTCCGCACCGAACAAACTCAACTGCTCGGTCTCATCGCCGTCCCGCAGATTGCAGCCCGTGACCGTTATAAGGCGTATGGGCTCATTGGCCGGCCATGCGTGTTCGATCAGGGCAATAGCCGCCCGGACGATTTCCTCCGTAACATCCGTCGCGGAAACAAGCTGCTTTTGACGCGATATGGTCTTAAAGTGAGGATCTTTGATATCGACCTTCACGGCGCCGCACTTGAGCCCGTATTTCCGCAGCCGCCCCGCCACCGTGTCGGACAGAGCCGTAACACCTGTGCGAATCTCTTCCGAACCTTTGATGTCGCGTTTGAATGTTATCCCGTTTCCCACGGATTTGATACGTCTGCGCTCCGCAGCAAGACGCACGGGACTTTCGTCCGCGCCGTTTGCATAGTCGTACAGCATACCGCCCTGCTTGCCGAGCAATGAAACGAGAGAGCGTCTTTCGCGCGACGCCAGATCACCTATCGTGTGCACGCCCTTGCCGGACAGTTTGGCGGCGGTCGCCCTGCCCACGAAAAAGAGTTCCTCTGCCGGCAGCGGCCACAGAAGTTCCCTGTAATTCTCGCGATCTATCACTGTGGTGGCGTCGGGCTTCTTGTATTCCGAGCCCATCTTCGCGAATATCTTGTTGAACGACACGCCGACGGACAGCGTAAGGCCGAGCTCGCCGTGAATCGTTTTGCGAATGCGGTCGGCTATTTCGCGCCCGTCGCCGAACAAAAGCGCGCTGCCCGTCACGTCAAGCCACGATTCATCTATGCTGAACGGCTCCACCATATCCGTGAAGCGATAATAGATATCATTGATCAGCGCGCAGTATTCACGATATTTTTCATGATGCGCGCGCAGCAGAACAAGCCCCGGGCATTTGCTGCGGGCGCTCCACACGGTTTCGGCGGTGCGTATGCCGAAGGCCTTGGCTCTTTCGTTCTTAGCCAATACAACGCCGTGCCTGCTGCCCGGATCACCGCAGACAGCCACGGGCCGCCCGGCCAATTCCGGCATGGAGAGAAGCTCCACAGAGGCATAGAACGCGTTCATGTCACAATGAAGAATTACCCTATCCATCTTGATGTATATCATATCGAAAAACAGAATAAATATCAAGCGGAACACAAACTGTACTGCTGTTCGACTCCGAACGAAGTTACAGTTCAGAGGTACTCCGGATCTGATACTTTTTCCGTCATTCCGGGTTTATCCCGGAATCCATATAATATTTTTGGATTCCGGGACAAGCCCGGAATGACATCCTTTTGAATTCTAAAGGTGTAATGCCTTATTTCGCAACTAACCTCTGAACTGTAACCGAACGAATGTTATCGTTGTGAACGAATTCGTATTTGCGTTACGTATTCCGATAGCGAATTCGATGATTCACAGTATTGTTGAAATACTGCGACCGGACGATCCGGGTCACGGCGGCGTACCGCCTTCGTATTCTGTTTTGTAATACTGGCGGCGATTGCGAATTGATTTTATCCCCCTGCAGAAAATATTATGAATAATAACGAGACCAAGTCTCGTTGAAACGTACATTGGAGGTTTTTTGAAAGGAGTGAGATGTTATGGCACTTGGACGGTTTGTTGTGGAAACGCACGGACACATCAGCACATTGTACGAAGCGGCGGGGCAAGAAAAGTTTCCCAAAGGATGGGACGGCTTGCCCATGGCTCCGGGTTCGGGAGAAGTTGAATCCGTCGACAACACCGGTCTGACTCTCTGGGATATGGAACGCTACGGCGTCGATATGGTCTTACTGTATCCGAGCATGATCGGTACGACAAATGAAAGCCAACTTGCGTTGGTCGACAAGTATCCGGATAAGTTCAGAGCGTTTTGCGCGGATCAGAAAACAAAATTGAACGCGCATCGTGACGGAAAGCCATGGAAACTTCAGGACGCGGCCGATGAAATCGAAGCGGCGCTGAAAACAGGACGATATATCGGCATCGGAGAATTCATACCTCTTGATTGGGACAGGGTAAACAGCTATTACCGTTTTGACGAACGCTTTGAAGAGTATTGCGTATTTATGGATTTGGCGAGAAAATACAATGTTCCCGCCGCCTTCCATGACGTAATGTGGGGCTTCTTTGAATGGGATCCCTGGGTATTGCTCGGCAAGGTCGCGACAAAATACCCGGACGTTCCCATCATCGTCAATCACGGCGGCCATTCTATCGGGTCTTACACTATGGGCGACTTCAACATACGCAAATCCCTGCGTATTGCCGGTATGCCTTCTATACGGGATACAGCCAACGTTTACCTTGAAGTCGGCACATGGACGGCGGAAATGATGTATATGGCGATAACGGATCCGAACGTCGGCCCGACACAGCTTCTGTGGGGCAGCGACTACGGCAATGTACCGCAATATCTGACCGTTGATCTCCGCCGTTCCGGCAATGTGCCGACATCCTATTCGACGTCCATGAAAAAATGGTGGCCCACGCCTTTCTATCAGTGCGATTGGTGGGGTTGGGAAGCGAAGCAAATCGACCGGCTGAAAGAATGGGTCGAGCAGGATCAGATAAACTTAATCCTCGGCGGCAACGCCGCGAAAATCTTCAAACTGCCCGTTCCTTACGAGAGAATGTTCCTTTCCGGGCGCCCGGACGTCAACGGCATCCACTGGAAAGAGAGCGTTCCTTATATCCCCATGGATCAAGTCATGTACCCCGACGACAAAATGTACAACAAAGACTTGCTTGAAGAAAGGAGAAAGAACCCTCCCGACTGGCACAAATGAAAATAATCCGTAGGTGAACATCAGAAGAAGGAGTTTTATCATGATAACCTTTTACATTGCGATGATTATCGAAGTAATACTCATCGTCGGCGTCGGTGTTTATCTGAGTTTTAAAGAGAAAATCCTTGAAAAAGAGGGTGGGTTTGCCTATGGCGGCCGCGTTATGGGCGCGGTCGCCATAGGCGCCACGGTCGGTCTCGGCCCGCTCGGCACGCCGCACGTCCTCGGCATTCCCGGCATGGTGCTCGGGCAAGGGGAAATCGCCATGTGGTTTGTCCTCGGCGGCGTTTCCGCGGTAACGGCGGTCATGCTTATCACGGGGCCTCTCGCCCGCAAGCTTGAGGTGAACACCGCGCCCGAAATGATGGAATTAATGTTCGGAGATTTCAACAAAGTCCTGATCATCGCGGCGGGCATAGGAGGCAGTTTCGGAGGTCTCGCGCTCGAATGTCAGGGAATGGGCGCCGTCATCAGCATAGGAGGCAATTTCGAATATACAACAGGGCTCCTGATCGCGGGCGTATTCATCATAATCTACGTATTCCTCGGCGGCATGAAGCAAATGGGCATTGTCAATACGGTTAACGCCGTCCTTGTTTACGTCGGAATCATAGGAGCGCTCATCTATGTCAGCGCGTTCATATTGAAGGGAGACTGGTCCGGCGTAAACAATTTTTACGAAACGGCCAAAAACGCGAACGGCGAGGATATGAGTTGGATGCTCAGCATGGTTCAAAACAAAGAACTGCTGTGGACGGTGGGCGTCGTGTCGCTGCTGTCGCAGCTTTTCACCCATCCGTGCGGCGGCGCTTTCCTTCAAGCCTGTATTTCCGCAAAAAGCGTGGGAACCGTTCGCAGGGCCGCGCTGGTCGCCATACCCGTCAACGGGCTTTTCGGGCTTGTCATCATTTCCATTGCCATGTTCGGAAATTCGGATATAGGCAATAATTTGGATATACTCGGACTTTTTCTGTATTCTGTTCCGAAATGGCTCGGCGTGGTCGCGCTTATGGGATTCTTCGGCGTCATCCTGTCCACGGCAAGCATCATCTGCATGGCTATGGGCACGATCATAGCGAATGACGTCTATAAGCGTTACTACAACAAAAACGCGACCGAGAAACAGCAAAATACGGTCAACCGCGTCATAATCGTGGTATTGGTCGTAGCGTCGGTCATGATCGCGACGTTTGTGCCGAGCATAACTGGCGCCGCAAACTGGAGTTTTTCTTGGGGCATTCCTCCGTTCGTATTTCTGTTCTTCGGCGTTTTCTGGAAATGCAGTAAGCAAGCTTTTACTGTCAATATCATCTTTGTTTGGATTGTCAATTCACTGTGGTCGTTGACCCCCTTGCCCGACCTGCTCGGCGTACCTCCTCAGTGGCAGGATATCAACGCAATCCTTACAACCTGCCTGTCATTTGTTGTCGGCGCCGTTCTGACCGCGATTTTGCCGGGCGAAGAATCACTGTTTTCCATGATGAAAAAATACACGCCGGCCGAGCTCAGGGAAAACCGTCTTGTAAAATAGGGCAAATGACGGCAATAATGTAAAATATCAAGAATATATGACAAAGGAGGCGGTCAAATGTTATTGGGAGGCTTTTTGTTTCAAGGGATATTGTCCATCGTGATTTGTGTGGTCGTACTCTTCCTCGTCGGGCTTGCCTTTAAGAAAGGAGGCGGTTATTGATGGGCGACAGCGTTGGTTTGGGCGCGTGGATGGCGTCGGTGTACGCCGGATTCGTTATAGGAGTAGCGGTTTGCGTATACGGCCACTTCAGGGAAAAAAGAACCGGCCGCCAAAAGGATAAAGACATTTCCGAATGATCTTTTGGAATGATTTTTTGCAAAAAGCACAGCACATTCAGGAATCCGTCGAAGCCCGGTCTTCGGCGGATTCCGTATGAACATCCCATATGACCGGAGGGCGTTATGAACGGAGAAACCGCGGCGCGCGGGCAATCAACGCATCAAAAAATATTAAAAGAAAAATTGTTGGTAGTTTTTATAATCCTGCTTGGCGCCTTTCCGCCTCTTTCGCTGGATATGAACTTGCCGGCCTTGCCGACTATGGCAAAACACTTCGGCGCGACGGACGCGGTGATGAACCTGACGTTGATCGTTTTTTTCATAGTATACGCGATCGCCTCTTTGATTTGGGGAGCGCTGAGCGACAAATACGGCCGCAAGCCTGTTTTGATCATAGGCGTGCTGTTGTACTTATTGGGGAGTATTCTTTGTTCGATCGCGGGAACCGCGGCGCATCTGATTGCTTTTCGGGTGATTCAGGGCCTCGGCGGCGGCGTGACGCTTACGGTGTCCACCGCTATCGTGCGGGATGTTTATACCGGAAGAAAGCAAGAGTCAATATTATCCGTTGTGCAGTCAATGACGATGATATGCCCTGTGGCGGCGCCGATCATCGGCGCGGTTTTGCTAAATTTCACAAGTTGGAGAGGGATATACTGCGCGCAAGCCGTCTTTGGAGTGATCGTAGCGGTCGGAACGTTCCTGTTTTCCGAAACTATTCAAAAATACGGCGCCGAAGGCATCGTTGCGACACTGGGGCGGCTCGTCGCCGTATCGAAAAAACCGGCGTTTATCATTTTGACGCTCGTGTTCCATCCGGTCTCTGTCGGACTCATGGTTTTCGTAACAGCTTCCGCCTATATCTTTCAGGACTACTTCGGCATTTCTCCGCAGGTTTACAGTTATTTCTTTTCAATCAACGCGGTGGGAATGGTTGCGGGCCCTTTGCTTTATATTTGGATATCGAAGCGGTTCCGCCGAAATACAGTCGTCAAAGTCTGCTTTCTCATATTGCTGATCAGCGGTATGCTTGTAGCGGCGGCGGGCGCGAAAAATCCTTGGCTCTTTTCTTTTTTGCTGCTCCCCTCTTCGCTCGCGGGATCATGTATAAGGCCGCCGGGAACATTTCTTTTACTGTCGATGCACCGGAACGACATCGGATCCGCGTCGGCGGTCATCACTTTCAGCGGCATTATATTCGGAAGCTTGGGTATGATCACCGCATCGCTGCTCCCCTTCAACATGATCCCCGCTATAGGCGTCATCAATTTTCTGACGGCGCTGATCAGCGGCGGTATTTGGATAGTGATCGAAAAAAAATACTCGGACAGAAACGAATGAGGTGTAATTGCTCAAACCCTTTAAAAGTAAATCGTCACATCGTTTTGTTCGTCAATGTTATCAACGGCTTTGACTGTTCGAAAAAAAGACCCCCTCTGTCGCTCACAAATTCGAGATATTTCTTTATCCCATGCGTAAGTTCGCTCGTTCGATGCCGAACAAAATGATACTCGAATGACGGGCCGTCCGTGATGGGAATTACATTTATCGAATCATGGTCAAACCCCTCCATGATATGCCCTATACCCATATAGATGTATGTTTTATCAAAAAGATACGCATACGCCAAGTCGGGTCTCGACGTCGTAAACAGGATATTCGGTTCAAATCCGGCCTTGATACAGGCGTCCTTGCATATATCGTAGAGAGAGGATTCTTTGCTGTTGAATATCAATTTGAAGTTCCGGAGATCCGATATCGACACGCTTTCCCTCTGCGCGAGGGGATTGTCAAAAGAAACGGCAATCATAAACTTATCCCTGCAATAAAACACGGTGTCGAACAATGTCTTGTCAAGGTTGATAGTCGAACAAAACGCAAGATCGCAATCCCTTGCTTCAAGCACATACAGCAAACGATCCTCTTCCATTTCCTCCATCATAATCCTTATATTGGGATACAGTCGCGTGAAGTATTTTATAGTATCCACTACGCCGTAAGTCGCCACGGTGGGGATACAGGCCAAATGAATAGATTGCTCCCCCCCCCCCAATTTTTTTCTCAAGTTTAATTTCTTCAACAGTCGAAAGGGTATGGGAGTAACCTTCGAGGATTTCACGAAAATCCCTCATCAAACGTTTGCCGCTTTTCGAAACGGTAAAGTATTTTCCGTTTCGGTTCAAAAGGGATACGCCCAACTCCTTCTCGAGGGACATTACGTTTTTCGAGACGGTGGACTGCGACATATAGAGCTTTTCCGCCGCCGAAGAAAAACTGCCCGTCGATATTACCGTATAGTAACATCTCAACCAATCGATATTAATGAAAACCACCTCCTCCTTCTCTGACTGCAGCGTTTTCGGAAAATGATCGTAAACGTCAATATCAATAACAGTATACCGGAAGAATCGGTCTCAAACAAGGCTGTCGTTCCGAGCTGTTTCACCAAAATAAATTAAGAAAAGCCTCTTGACATGGGTATGCGGGCGTTATATAATACAGTTGTACATATGTTCAACTGTTTGTTGAAGGAGTTTGAATTATGAGAAATAATGCTGCCGAAATCGTTGGATGCGACTGTAATGTGATCCATGAGGAAGTAGTGGCCGAAGTTCGGGAAAAGATGCCCGACGATGAGATTCTTATGAATCTGGCCGATCTTTTTAAAGTGTTCGGCGACTCGACGCGCGTAAGGATACTCTGCGCATTGCAGCACTCCGATATGTGCGTCTGCGATATCGCGGCGCTGCTCGGAATGACGAAATCGGCCATATCGCATCAACTCAGATCGTTGCGTCAGACACGGCTTGTGAAATACCGCAGGGACGGCAAAGTGGTCTATTATTCATTGGACGACGAGCATGTTGGGAATATATTCGCGCAGGGATTGCTGCATGTATGCGAAAGGTAAAAAATTTTACCTGCTCGGTTGAACGAGTTATCAATTGTTCAATCATGATTTTTTAGTATTGATTACCGAAAGGAAAACGTGAAAATGGACGCCGTAATCAAAAAGGAATTTATTCTTGAAGGGTTGTGCTGCCCGGTCTGCGCGGCGAAGATAGAAAAAGACGCGGGCGCGCTTTCGGGCGTAAAGTCCGCAGTGATCGACTTCGCCGGGCAGCGGCTCACGATGGAAATCAGTGAAAGCGCCGCGCGAAACGGCGTCACGGCCGATATACGCTCTATCGCGCGGGACACGGAGCCGTTCATAGTAGTGAGAGAAAGGGGCGCCGCTCTTCCCGGCAAGGATGAGGAAAATGAAAACGGGCAAAGGCTTTGGCTCGCCCGCGCGCGTATGGGCGCCGGCGCGGTTCTGTTTGCCGCCGGACTCGCTTTCGAATTTGTTTGGCAGATCGAAATCGCGGTCTTCTTGGCAAGTTATTTGCTTATAGGCGGCGATGTGATTTGGCGCGCCATGAAGAATATCGCCAAAGGACAGGTATTCGACGAAAACTTTCTGATGAGCGTCGCCACCGTCGGCGCGTTCTCTATAGGCGAGTACCCGGAGGGCGTGGCCGTAATGCTGTTTTATCAAATAGGCGAGGCGTTCCAACAGTATGCCGTGGGACGCAGCCGAAAGTCCATCACGGCTCTTATGGACATTCGTCCGGATTTCGCGAATCTGAAGCTCGGCGACGATATAAGGCGCGTTTCGCCGGAAGAAGTCGGCGTGGGCGATATGATCATAGTGAAGCCCGGTGAAAGAATCCCTCTTGACGGTATTGTGCGGGCGGGCAGATCCGCCCTTGACACATCCGCGCTGACGGGGGAATCCCTGCCGCGCGACGTCGAAGCCGGCAGCGAAGTCCTTTCGGGCTCCATCAACAAAAACGGCTTGCTGACAATCGAGGTCATGAAGGGATTCGGAGAATCCACCGTCTCCAAAATTCTCGATCTCGTGCAGAACGCGAGCGCCGCGAAGGCGCCCGTGGAAAATTTCATAACAAGGTTCGCTCGCTGCTATACGCCCGCCGTCGTGTTCGCGGCCGTCGCGTTGGCCGTTGTTCCGCCGATCTTCATACAGGGCGCTGCGTTCGCCGATTGGCTGAATCGCGCATTGGTGTTCCTGGTCGTTTCATGCCCCTGCGCGCTCGTGATCTCTATTCCGCTGAGCTTTTTCGGCGGCATCGGCGGCGCGTCCCGCAGAGGAATACTGGTCAAAGGCAGCAACTTCCTTGACGCGCTGCACAATGTAGACACAGTCATATTCGATAAAACGGGCACGCTGACGCGCGGAGTCTTTTCCGTGACGGAAATCGTTACCGCTAACGGCTTTTCACGTGAAGAGCTGCTTGAATTGGCCGCTCACGCGGAAGCGGGCTCAAACCATCCGATCGCGCTGTCAGTTCAAAGAGCGTACGGAAAGCCCATAATAAACGAGAGCGTCACGGACTGCGAGGAGATCGCGGGTCACGGCGTCCGCGTCCGCATGGGAGACCGGACAATTTTGGCCGGAAACGACAAGCTGATGTATGCGTCGAATATAGTCTGCGAAAAACCGGACGTCTTGGGCAGCATCATATATATGGCGGTTGACGGCGTGTTCGCCGGGTATATCGTCATTTCCGACACAGTGAAGCAAGACAGCAAGCAGGCTATAGCGGAACTCAAGAATGCCGGCGTTAAATCTATAGCCATGTTCACGGGAGATTCGCGCGGCGCGGCTGAAAAAATCGGCTGTGAATTGGGCCTTGATACGGTGTGCGCCGAGTTGCTTCCGCATATGAAAGTGGAGAAATTGGAGGAGTTTGCCGGGAGGATATCCGGCAAGGGCAAGTTGGTGTTCGTGGGCGACGGAATCAACGACGCGCCCGTGTTGGCGCGCGCGGACATAGGCGTCGCTATGGGCGGCGTAGGTTCCGACGCGGCGATAGAGGCGGCCGATGTGGTACTTATGACGGATGAACCGTCAAAGGTGGCTGACGCAATCCGCATCGCGAAAAAAACAAGGGTTATCGTTTGGCAGAATATCGTATTCGCTTTGAGCGTAAAAGCCGTGATCCTCGTGCTCGGCGCGCTCGGCTTGGCGACGATGTGGGCGGCCGTATTCGGAGATGTGGGCGTGGCGCTGATCGCTGTGCTCAACGCCATGCGAGCCATGAGAACGCCCGATTGACTGACGCGCCAAAAAAACGCTTGCATACCCGGCGCCCTATACTGTATAATAATGTTCGGTAAAAGAACGTCATTCAGCTTGGGGAATTAGCTCAGCCGGGAGAGCGCGTGGTTCGCAATCACGAGGTCAGGGGTTCGATCCCCCTATTCTCCACCATTTTTGGAAAGCATTGCTAATTAGGCAATGCTTTTTTTAGTTACGTCCTTTAACGCCGGGCGCAGCGCTTCAGCGCGTGGCGCCTGACCGTAAAAGGTATTTGCTCATCACAGCAAATACCTTTTCGATATCTATAGGCTTACTGAGATGATCATTCATTCCGGCTGTGCGCGCCCGGTCGATATCCTCTTGGAACGCGTTGGCTGTCAAGGCAATAATGGGAACAGAGTCGGCGCCGGGCAATCCGCTCGCCCGAATAGCGCCGGTAGCTTCAAAGCCGTCCATAACGGGCATTTTTATATCCATAAAAACGATATCTGTTTCCGACGAAAACTGCCCGAACTTTTTGACCGCGTCGTCCCCATTCTCAGCTTCAATGATGCGTATGCCGCTCGGCGCCAAAAGCGTTAAAATGATTTCGCGATTTATCTCTACATCTTCCACCAACAAGAGCGTTTTACCTTCAAAGTTATAATTTTCGGGGGACACATCGTCTTTACCGGCGCATTCCGACGCTTCGCAAACTTGCGCCGGAACAGTAACCGTAAACGCGGAACCTTTGCCGGGCGCCGAGCTTACGTGAATATCCCCGCCCAACATACTTACAATGCGTTTTGAAATCGCCAGTCCAAGACCTGTGCCGCCGTACCTTGCCGAAATGCTGTTATCCCCCTGCTGAAAAGCCTGAAACAGGTTTTCCTGCTGTTCGTCGCTCATGCCTATACCTGTATCCCGCACGGAAAACTCCAACGCGGCGACGCCCTCCCCGTCCGTCTCACCTATTTGACGGGCGGTGAAATCAATGCGCCCGTTCTCCGGCGTAAACTTCACGGCGTTGGAGAGCAGATTCGTAAGCACCTGCAAAATACGCTGTCCGTCTGAATTTATAAATTGCGGAACATCGTCACAGATCAGTCCAAAATCAATGTTTTTGCTCCGACAGCGGGGCAAGAACATATCCTTGACTTGCTCAAGGATCGCGGGAAGAGAAAACGGCTGCGGATACAATTCCATCTTGCCGGCCTCGATTTTCGACATATCAAGTATATCCGTAACGAGTCCCAATAAATACCTTGAAGCATCTTTTACACGTGTGTTGCAGGATCGCATTTGAGAAATATCCGCGGCTTTTTCCGCAATCTCCGTCATACCTATGATTGCGTTGAGGGGCGTCCTTATCTCATGGCTCATATTGGACAGGAAATCGCTCTTGGCTTTCGCCGCCGCCTCCGCCGCCTCCGTCTGAACTTCCAAGGCCGCCGTGCGCTCCCTGACTGTTGTTTCCAATATTGTATTCGCCCGTTTTCTGCGGCTTATTATGAAAATCAGCAGCGCGATGATAGCCGCAAGCATCAAGGACAGGCCAAGCAAAAACACGGACTGTTGCTGCGCCATAGTTCCGCTGTAATCGAAAATACGCTGCTTCCACCGTTCGGCTATTGTAACGGTATCCACATAAGCCTGCGCTTTGCCGACTATAGACCTAAGCAGCGTCTCATCCTTGTTGAATCCAAAATATGAGCCGTAGTAGAATGAAAACGCCAAATTAATCTTGAAGCCGGGGTCTTCCATATAGTTGCTGGTGCTCAGCAGTGTATTGCGCGACGCCATCAATAAATCAATCTCGCCTGTTTTCAGTTTCCGTAACGCGTCGTCAGTACCGGCGCATTGAATAAGATGGCTGTGCTCGGGAAACCACTTGTTGAAAAAATCTTCATGCGCGCTTCCTGTTACTATGCCGATACGGGAATACAATACTTGATTAACGGAGACGTCAGGCGTATCTATCAAGGAAAGCAGCGCAAAATAGTCGTCGGCATACGGCGCGTCCGCCCACAGGAATCTGCTTTTCCGTTCGTCGGACTGCAAGAGCTCCGTAATCATGGCCGCGTCGCCGCGTTCCAAACCGATGATATTATCGTCCCACCCGGAATTCGTATTGCTGACAATTTCATACCGTAATCCGGTCAAATCGCATATTTTATCCAATACGTCTATGCTGATACCCTGCCACTGTTTTTCTTTGGCGTTGTAAAAACAGGACGGATAGTTATCGGATTCGGCAATCAGCTTGACCGGAATTTCGGTTTCGGCGCGTCTCTTCAGATACGCTTTTTCCGCTTCGGTAAACTTCGCGTAAAGGGTGCTCTTGTAATAATCCTCATGACCCATGTTGTAGAGCGTCAGCAGGTATTCCATACCTCCCGCGGCCAAATACTTATCCAAGACAGACACTATTGGGGCTAATTCTTCCCGCCCCGCGGAAAATGACGACGGGGAATAAACTATGGGAAATATCTTCTCTATGCGCCATCCTTCGGGCATATTTGCTTCACCGTGCTCTTCGGCCAAAAACGCGTCCGCTTCGCCCGATGAAATCAAAGCGGCTGTGCTCTCAAGAGAATCTCCGTAAACAGGGATTATGTTGTACGGCGAAGAATCAAGAATAAGCTCCGCGGTATTGGAACCCGCCAAAAAACCAAACTTTAACGGGCGCGTTTTCATTATTTCCTCAAAACTAAGACTGTCATTCTGCCGAAAGGCCACAATCGCGCGTTCTACAAAGGGTCTTGACATGAAGAGCGTTTCACGCCGCTCCGGCGTGGCTGTCAATTCCCCTGTGAAATCTATCAGGCCGGTCGATACGCCGTTGTACAGCACGTCCCATTCATATGTTTCGGGAGTGAACTTGATACCGAACAATCGGCTCATCCAATCGCAAAACAACGCGCTGTATCCGCCGACCGTCCCATCCTGTTTTCTAAAGGATTCCGTACTTGAAAACGTTCCGTAGGAAAATCCTCTGTCCTTGTATTTAACGGTCAGAGCTTCAATGGCCTGTACTTCTTCCGCCGTCACACCGGGAATATCACGAAAATCCGTATAAGTCACGGGCGCTTCATTGCCGCCGCCGGAAGTTGCGGCGCCGCAGGATGTTCCCCCGGCTGTCAGCGCAAGAATTAATACCGCGCATACGCATTTCTTCATATAGCTCAACCTCATTCCCGCAATCCCATTCCTCTCTTTTAAGCTCAAAAGTATAATGAACCGCATAGATCGCGGTTAATTATACCATAAACAGCGAAGCGTTTTATGGTATAATCCGCCATGTGCGTTTTCGCCGTCAGGCGAAAAAATCGTACGGCATTTAAAAGTATAATAACCGCGATCTACGCGGTTATTATATCATGGATTTGCCATTTGATGAAAGTATTCCGGCGAAAAACTAAAGTTTGTCCGTGCCAAACGGCGTATTGCCTTCCTTTTTTTTCTTGCTTGCCCTCCTTCTCAAGACCTTGCGCGAAAGCTTCCTGTCTGTTTTCTTGTCAAGCGGCGAAAGGCCCATGTGAACCATAACCGCGCGCCAAGAACCGCAGCTGCTGTTTATACTGTGAAAAAACTTCTCCGGTATATCGCCCCTCACAGGCGCGCGTCCCATAGACCTTGCCATATCACAGATGCGCAGAAGCTCGCGCACGTCCGCTTCGCTCAGTTTATTTTTGATATCATCGCCGAGAAAATCCGGCGACGCGTTTGCGAGCATATAGCCGTGCAGGGCCTTTTCGAGCGCGTCCCCCTCCAATGCTTTCAAATTCGCAAGGGCCAACGCGTTTCGCCATCCGCCGTGACAGCGCTGTATATGCACCATATCCGGTTCCGAAACCTCGGCGCGCAGCGGCGTTCTGCCGAGCTTGGCCGCCAAGCGCCGCAAACGCGCGGTACAGTCGCAATTTTCTACGGAACTTTCCGGACATTCGGCCGACTGTTCCGACTCAAGCAGCAGCTCGGCGGCTCGCCGCGCGGACTCCCTGCCGCCAAAGGCGGCGGCGAGAGATTTCAAAGCCGTTTTCCTCTGTTTTTTCGCGGGAACGAAGCTTGACAACTCCCATGTGGCAATGACGCGAAGCAACAAGGTGTATTCATCATCACTCGCCTGCTCCGTGCGAAGACGTAAAGCTTCTTCCGTGATCAAATCGCTTTGCTCCGGCATTTCGATACCTCTATACCGCCTTTTCGAGATAGCGCTGCAGCATCGCGGCGGCTTCTGCGCGCGTAGCCGTGCCCGAGGGCGCGAGCGTCGTCTCTGTGCGGCCCGTGATCAGACCGCTTTCAACGGCCCAAGCCATCGCTTCTTCGGCCCAGGCCGACACGTCGCCCGCGTCGTCATAGGCGTCAAAGCCGCCGCTTGTTCTCGGGCTGTCCGC
>JAISBV010000138.1 GCA_031266025.1 Eubacteriales Family XIII. Incertae Sedis bacterium | reverse complement strand
CCCCGCCGGGACGCCCCGAACCTCGGCGCTTGCCGAGCTTAATGCCACCCGGTACTTTGAACGACTCAATGCAACCGTCGCATCGGGCCGAGGTCGCGTTTACAATGTCAACTTAGCTTAACCTTTCAGTTGCAATAAACGGAAATTTTTGGCTTTGACTGCGTGTTTTTTTTAATATATAATGTATTTCATTCGTTTATCAAAGAGGAGGGTTTGTTATGAGTAACGCAAACTGCGGCAGCGACAGGATCAAGAAAGGGCCGGGCGGCGCCTCGGTGCGCACCCTGTTCTACGGCATGGGCTATGTGCGCGAGGAAATAGACCGGCCGATCATAGGCATAGTCAATTCGCAAAACGAAGTCGTTCCGGGTCATATGCTGCTCGATCGCATTGCCGAAGCCGTAAAGCGCGGCGTTTTACTGGCCGGCGGCACGCCCGTCGAATTCCCCGCCATCGGTATATGCGACGGTATAGCTATGGGCCACGACGGCATGAAATATCCGCTCGCGAGCCGCGAGCTGATCTGCGATTCCATAGAAGCTATGGCCGTCGCACACGGTTTCGACGGTCTCGTGCTCATACCCAACTGCGACAAGATCGTGCCCGGTATGCTGATGGCCGCCGCGCGTCTCAATATCCCGTCCGCCCTCGTCAGCGGCGGCCCTATGCGCGCGGGCTTTCTGAACGGAAGAACCCTCGATTTCAACAGCGTTATGGAACAGATCGGCATATATCGAAACGGCGGCTGCACAGAAGAGGAATTGGAGCGCGTCGCGGAAGAAGCCTGCCCGGGCTGCGGTTCCTGCTCCGGGCTCTTTACCGCGAACAGCATGAACTGTCTGACAGAAGCCCTCGGCATGGGATTGCCCGGAAACGGTACGGCCCTATGCGACAGCGGCGAACGCATCCGCATCGCCAAGGCTGCGGGCATTCACATCATGGATTTGGTCAAAAGAAACATAAAGCCCCGAGACATTATGACGCGTGAAGCCTTTGAAAACGCGATCAGCGTCGATATGGCCATGGCGGGCTCCACGAATACCGTGCTCCACCTGCCGGCCATAGCGCACGAGGCCGGTTTGACGCTCGACCTCGCCGCGTTCGACAGGCTCAGCGAAAAAACGCCGTATATCGCGAAGCTGAGCCCGAGCGGGCATCACCACATGGAAGATCTGCACAGAGCCGGCGGCATATCGGCTATAATACACGAGCTGTCGAAGAAAGGACTTATACATACGGACTGCGTGACCGTTACGGGCGCGTCCATAGGCGAAAACACGGCTCACACGCCCGTACGTGACAGCACGGTTATACTCCCTCCGGACAAGCCGTATCGCAACAGGGGCGGGCTCGCCATACTGCGCGGCAATCTGGCGCCTGACGGCGCGGTCGTCAAAGAATCGGCCGTCGCCGAGGAAATGCTCCGGCATTCCGGGCCGGCCGTCGTGTTCAATTCGGAGGAAGAGGCCAGCGCGGCCATATGGGACAAGAAGATCAAGAAAGGCGACGTGATCGTTATCCGCTATGAAGGTCCCAAGGGCGGGCCCGGCATGCGTGAGATGTTATCCCCCACCTCTTCGATAGCCGGCATGGGTCTCGACAAGGATGTGGCGCTCCTGACGGACGGCAGGTTTTCGGGCGCGTCAAGGGGCGCGTCCATAGGCCATATCTCCCCGGAGGCCATGAGCGGCGGACTTATAGGGCTTATCAAAGACGGCGACATAATCAACATCGACATACCCGGAAGAAATTTGAGCGTGTCGCTCAGCGACGAGGAGATATCGCGGCGCAAGGCGGCGTTCACGCTGCCCGAGCCCAAGGTCAAGACAGGCTATCTGTCGCGCTACGCGAGACTCGTTACATCCGCCAATACAGGCGCCGTACTCGGATAAAGCCGGCGCGCGATTCCGCGACAATACCGGTACGCGATCCGCAAAAAAACAAATACGACGGCGGCGCCGTCGTATTTGTTTTTTTGCTGTTATGTGCTGCCGGCGTCTCAATGTCCGCCCGTTATACAATGCCCTGCGCGATCATCGCGTCCGCGACCTTCTTAAAGCCCGCGATATTCGCGCCCGCGATATAATTGCCCGGCAGACCGTACTCTTTGGACGCCCCGTCAATGCTGTGAAAAATATTGATCATGATGTTCTTCAGCTTGCCGTCGACCTCTTCAAAAGTCCAACTCGTACGCCCGCTGTTTTGGCTCATTTCGAGAGCGGAAGTGGCGACGCCGCCCGCGTTCGACGCTTTGCCCGGGAAGAACGCGATCTTCTTCTCGAGTAAATAATCCGCAGCCTCCTGCGTCGAAGGCATATTGGCGCCCTCGCCGACGATCTTAACGCCGTTCTTGACGAGTTCTTTCGCGTCGTTCAGATCAAGCTCGTTCTGGGTGGCGCAGGGAAGCGCGATATCGACCTTGACGTCCCAAACCTTGCCCTTGCCCACTTCGACATACTTGACGTTCTTCTTGGCTTTGGCGTAATCCGAGAGTCTGCCCCTCTTGACCAACTTGATCTCCTTGATCAGGTCGAGGTCGATGCCTTCGCTGTCGTATACATAGCCGTTGGAATCGGTCATCGTTACGACCTTGCCGCCCAATTGGAACACCTTTTCCGTCGCGAATATCGCCACGTTGCCGGAACCCGACACGGACACGGTCTTGCCCTTGTAATCGTCGCTTATGCTCTTCAAATATTCTTCCACGCAGTACACGAGACCGTAGCCCGTGGCCTCGGTACGGGCAAGAGAACCGCCAAAAGTCAAGCCTTTGCCGGTCAAAACGCCCTCGTAAAGACCCGTATTGCGCTTGTACTGCCCATAGAGATAACCTATCTCCCTGCCGCCGACGCCTATATCGCCCGCAGGAACGTCTGTATCCGCTCCTATATATTTTCCGAGCTCCGTCATGAAGCTCTGGCAGAATTTCATGACTTCGAAATCGGATTTGCCCTTGGGATCAAAATCGGATCCGCCCTTTCCGCCGCCTATCGGAAGCGTGGTCAGCGAATTCTTGAATATCTGCTCAAAACCGAGGAATTTGATGATGCTGAGATTTACGGACGGGTGGAAGCGAAGGCCGCCCTTATACGGGCCTATCGCCGAGTTGAACTGTACCCTAAACGCCCTGTTGACCTGAACTTTGCCTGCGTCGTCGACCCACGGCACACGGAACATAAACACGCGTTCCGGCTCAACAAGCCGTTCCAAAAGACTCACTTCTTCGTATTTCTTGTCGCGGTCTATAACGACGCGAAGTGATTCGAGAACCTCTGTCGCCGCCTGTAAAAATTCCGGTTCGTGCGCGTTCTTCGTTTTCAAAGTGTCAAGTACCCTATCGACATAGCTCATAATCTTAACCCTCCCAAAGATTAACTTTTATACAATTCGTGCTTTTGATTCTAAACCGTAACACGAATTTGACTTGTTCAATATCGTAATCCGATATTAAATCTACTTTCAATTATACCTGCTTTGGATACCTTGTCAACAAAAAACCGGCAAGAAAATAAAGTCAGAAAACTCTGCTTCTTCAACGATTTTCAATGAATTTTCAGACTATGAAAACATAGGCAGGCGGAATTGCAAAAGGGCGCCGCCGCGCGCTTATACCAAACCGGGGCATAATTAAAATCTTCGGGCGTAATAAATTTTTTTCACAGTTTAATTAAAGTATTTCGAAAACGAGCCGAAATAGTAAAGTTGCACATGCCAAAAATCCCCGCAAAGCGCATAATTTCAGCGTTTTTTTGTGAAAAAAATCGCGCAGGACTCTAAAGTAGTTCGATAACCGGTCGATACATGATCTGTAAGCAACAGAGCTTGCATGCAGTGCAGACCCCCGTTACGAGTATGGCGGGAGGTCGCGCAGGCTCTCCGGACACAAACCGCCGGAAGCCGCATCATTGAGAGACGCCCGTATGGATATCGGCGTCCGGTCATTTCAACCCAACGCGTTTTCTCTCCCCCGGACGCAGTGAAGGAGCTCCGGGAAACGGAAGAAAAAAGCGAGGGCTGAGTCAAGGAGGAATATTAAAATGATCATCAATCACAACATTCCGGCATTAAACACTTATCGTTCTCTCAACATCAACAATGAGAACACGTCGAAATCCCTGTCGAAGCTGTCGTCGGGCCTTCGCATAACGAGCGCGGGCGACGACGCGGCCGGTCTCGCGATTTCGGAAAAGATGCGCAGCCAGATTCGCGGACTGACCCAGGCAAGCAGAAACTCTTATGACGGCAAATCCCTGCTGAACGTCGCCGAAGGCGCGTTGAACGAAGTTCACAGCATACTTCAGAGGATGAAGGAACTGGCCGTACAGTCCGCGAACGATACGAACACCCAATTCGACCGCGGCGAGATACAAAAAGAGGTCGAGCAGCTCAAGACCGAGATAGACCGCATATCGCGCGACACCGAGTTCAATACGATGAAGCTCCTGAACGGCACGATGGAAAACAGGGCCACGGTCGAGCTGAACGGGGCCGATCCCAAAGACGGCAGCTATCGCGACAGAAACTTCAAGCTTGAGATCACGGGCAGCGTCGTGGACGCCGGCAAATACACCCTGTCCATCAGCAGCGGCGGCGTACAGCAGATACTCCTCGGTACGGTAGCGGGTTCTGTCAAATCCGTCGGCGTCGAGTTCACAACAGGCGTTACGGATTTGGAAAGCTTGATTTCCTTCCAGTCCATTACGGCTCTCAGCGACGGCAGCACGGGGCTCGGCGCGAAGTTCGGCGATTACAGGCTCGATATCAGCGGCAATCTCGGCGGCACATATGACCTGACCCTGACGGGACCCGACGGCAAGTATCAGATACTGAAGGCGCGCGACGCCAACACGAAGGCCGAGTTCGGCGAGCTCGGCGTTACGATAGACTTCAGCGACCCTACTATTTCCATAGCGGGCGACGGCTACGTCACATTCACGAACTATATGGACGACGTAACATTTACGCTGAAAGGCCCCAACCAGACGGAAATCAATCTCGTGATAGGCCAGAATCAGGTAATCCAGTCGTATACGGGGCAGGATCTGAACTTGGGCGGCATACAGTTCCAGGCCACAGTCGGGCTGTTTACGGCGAGCGCCAATTACGCCAACATCGACGTGATCGACAACTCCATCAAGCTTCACATAGGCGCAAACGCGGGCCAGAACATGAATATCTCCATACTTGACTCGTCCTCCAAGGCCCTCGGCATCAACAAGGTGGACTTGAAGGAACAGAAGACCTCGGATTCGGCTATCACATACATAGACAGAGCCATAAACAGCGTATCGTCCGAGCGCTCGAAGATGGGCGCCATAGTCAACAG
>JAISBV010000111.1 GCA_031266025.1 Eubacteriales Family XIII. Incertae Sedis bacterium | reverse complement strand
CGCTCGGCGCGGCGGCGGCGGCAGCGCCGTACGGCGCCGCGAAGACAAGCGACATAACAAGCGCCGAACATAAGGCGAGCGCCAACGCCCATGATATGATCTTGTTTTTCATGCTCTTGTCCTCATATCAAACAACTTTCAGTGACTGTACGCAATGCTGGTTTCGCACCTTACTCGGCCAGTCAAGTCCGCGCCTTTTGTTGTGAGTGCGTCTTTTGAGAACGTGAATGTCCAGGTTATATGGCTGTTAGCCGCGATCATAGCTCCTTCCATGCCTGAAAAGTAGCCTTTCGCGATCACCCCGGCGTCATTGGATAGCGTTATATTTATCTTTTTCAGGTTGTATACCGGAACAGCAAAGCCGTTGTCCACGAACATCTCCGCTACGAGCTTATCGCCGTCGTAGTAGAGATTTTTGGACGAGATCGTCACCTCGTTTTCGGCGCTGCTTCTTGTGCCGCTGGTAAATTGGTTGCGGCGCACGGACACGGTTTGAGTCTGAGCGTCGTAGCTTACCAGCTTTCCGAAGGCCTCGCTGACGGCGCGGACGGGCAGATACGTTGTGCCGTCGTATACAAATGTCTCGACAGGATCTCCGTTCGCGTCCTTTGGCTCAAGCTTTTCGCCGTCGATCAGGATATTCACGCCGGTTGAGACCTGTATGGTTTTGGAGCCAAGGGCTGCGAACGCCTGGTTTGTCAGCGCGGCGACCGCCGCCGTCAGGATGCAGCCTGCTATGAAGCCTTTGGTTTGTCTTAGCATTTTGAACATTTCGTTTTTCTCCTTCAGTAAATTAAGTATGGGTTTTTGCCTTGATGAAATGCGCGCGTAGGATGTGATTTTATCCGAGCTATGCGGCCGCCGTACTTTTTACCGGGTGAGCTTCCTTAAAGCTCTCAGTCTTGAATTCTGCGTCGGCAATGTATTTCCCTGCGTCAATAGAGGCCGCAAGATGGCTTGCCGAATCTAAACGGGTCGCATCGATCACGTACCAATACCCGTCTATTTTTGCTATCAGCCACATATGCGTGCTGACTCCATATGCCCCGCCAGTGATAACCTTTGACTCAATGCCAGCCTCAGTAAGGAGCATTTTCGTCGATAATGACAACCCCATGCAAGTCCCTTCCCGAAGCACAAAAGTATCATATTCAGTTTTTGACTTCTTGGAAGAGTCATAACCAAGATTTTCATTGACATATTCGCAGATGACATCAACTTTACCGCGTTCGCTCAGATTGCCGATATCAAGCCATTTCACCAGCTCAGTTGCATATTTCCGTGCCGCCGCGTCTTTTCCATTTGTCGTGTGGTAAGTGACAGTATAGTTTATTGTCACCTTTCCATCATCCGTATACCATTCGACATGTGTTTTGCCACGTCCCCAACGTATGCTATCCTCGCATAGCTTCTCTGCTTCATCCACCAACCTGAGCGGACTTTTACCCCACTCGCGCTCCAGTTCTGGCGGACATGTCAACTCGAAGCTTGCAGTACGCAGACTGAGATATTCGGCTATCTTCTCTTTGAGTTCTTCCGTCGTCTCGCAGTATTGCGGCAGCAATGCTCCGTTCTCCGCCGCCGTTGCCGGGATATCCGCGACCGGCAGCAGCGCCGCAACGAGCGCCATTGTTACCAGAAACGCTAAAAGCCTCGCACCGGCCTTTCCCTGGGTTTTGGATTTTTCTTTTGCCATTGTCTTTGCCCTCCGATATATAATATATGATCCTCCCGAGGTTCCACGGTGAAGCCTCCGGGAGAACCGGCAAAAACGGGCGCGCAGGGAACTTGGGCGGATACCCGCCCGTTACCTACGCGCCCAAATCATACGCTACGCCGTTTATGTACACGGAAAAAACCACGGACAGACGTATTCAGTTCAGCGTTGTACGGAAATTATCCTCCGTCTAACAGCCCTCGTAAAGAGATTGTAACCCTGATACAAAACGTGTATACTGCGGTTGCTGTGGCGGCGGAATTTCCGTGCTCGTAGGCTCTTGAGTTAAGTGACATCCCTACTTGCGTCGCGGGGTGTTTGCATCACCTCACGACCGCTGCGGCCCGTTTTACCGGCTCGCGAGGATATTTTAGCACAGCGGAAAACGATATGCAAGTGCTTTTTTGCGGAAATTGATAATATTTCGGCAAATTTCGGCGTTTATCGTTTGGCGCGGCGGCGGCGCGATTTCATGATCTTCGCCGGCGTGTAGACAGTGGCTTGGAAATATGATAGAATATTTTTATGGAGGTGTCCGTATGATCAACACAAAGTCAACAGTGAATGTCAAAATCGACGCAGTGAAAGCGCCGCCGCTTCAACCCAAACCTGGTCCATCGACCGGGGAACAGTTGCTCGCCGCCATCAAGCGCAAGAGCATTCCGAATATTACGCTTCCGGCCGATGAGAACGGTTACGCTTTTATCGACAAGGATAAGCACCCTGAGCTATACGAATGGGCCGTGCGAGGCTGATGGATATTTTCGACGTCTATATCGCCTATGTCTCGTGGGGGAGCGGCGGCAAACGCCGTCCTGTGCTGATACTTGAAGAAAACGGCGATGACGTGACGGTTTTCAATATCACAACGCGGTATGAGGGAAAAGGAGAAGCAATACGGGCGAAATACTTTATAATCAATGACTGGAGGCAGGCCGGGCTCGACAAACCGTCATACGTTGATACGAACAGCACGGTCACGCTGCCGCTGACTGCGGTTGACAGCAAGAACCCAATAGGAAAACTGACCGCGGCAGATGAGCAGAGACTGATCGGATTCATTTCTTGATTGCGAAATAGTCTGCTCAGACGCGGTTACAGCAAAAAGCGCCCCGAAAGGCGCTTTTGCCGCGTGTTGTTTGCTTTTATGTGAGATTACGGAAGAAAAAACTGCTCGCGCGCCGGTCTCGTTCAGGTTCAAGCCCGAGGCGTTTTCCCGCCGGCTTTCCCCACGGCTATCAAATCGGACATCCTGACGATTTCGCCGAGCCGCTTTTTGCGTCCGCCGTTACCGGACGACGCTTCGGCTGGCGACGGAATGCCGTGGTATGCTGAGAAGATCTCCGCGAGTTCTTTTCCGGCTGGGGAATTTATCATGTCATCGAATGTTTTCGCGTATTGCTCCAGCGCTTCCTTCACGCACGCCTTGAGGCCCATCCCCTGCGCTCTGGCCGCCTCGGACAGCATATTATGCAATTTGTCGGATATTGATATAGTTACTGATTTCATTATTTTTTTGCCTTTCAAAATTAGTTGTTCAGTTCACGCGTATTCGGTGAATACGCCCGGCACAGCCGAACCGGGACATATTCACCGCGAGGGCAGGGCACGCGAAAATTCCCCGTCACGCGAGGATTATCGCCAAGCCTTGCCATTGGTTATTACCGAATGAGTTTCGGTGGCTGTGAATACACTCCTTTTTTCAATTAGAAACTCCAGCGGCAGTATGTCTGAAATGTTTGCGCTTTAACTTAAATTTCTTGTGCTTTAGAATTTTTTGTTGAAATCCTCCCCGGCGCGCGGTATAATGGAAATATGAAAGAAGGTGGTGAGCGCAATGCCCAGAGAAATTATCGTCCCGGAAATTCTTCCGCCATCCGACGATGGCGTGTTTAAGACGCTTCTTACGCACCCTGACGGCGAGCCCGTATTACGCGGCGTTATGTCCGACATTTTGGAAATGCAGTTCGTAAGCGTCGAAGTGCGCAACGTCGAGCCGCCGATCTCGGATATGAACGAAAAGCAGCAGCGCTTTGACGTGAACTGCCGCGCCGTCGCCGACAGCGGCAAGCAAATCGCCGTCGAGATGCAAGCTGAGCCAATGAAGGGCGACAGCGTTGAGACGGAGCATCGAAACATCAAAAGCCGCGCGATATACGGCGTCTGCGACCTGTACGCAAATCAGCCGGGGCGCGGGACTGCTTACGGCGACTATGAGCAGAGCTTCCAAATCACCTTCTGCGGGTATACGGTGTTCCCGGAGCGCCCGGACTTCATAAGCCGTTTCAGCTTCCGAGACGAGAACGGCATGGAGCTTGCGAACAACGTCGGCATAATATTCATCGAGCTTACGAAGCTGGACGAGGTACTCAAAAAACCCGTAAAAGATATGACCCGGCTGGAGCAGTGGTGCGTATTCTTCGGCTGCGC